>JAHEMU010000279.1 GCA_024643485.1 Cytophagales bacterium | reverse complement strand
GCACTTCCAAAGATTTACGAACAATTGATAGATGAAGGTTCTGGATTCACAAAACCCAATTTTGAATTAATAAAAAAAAATCCCGAAGAAATTCTCCGGGATAATTCTACCTAAACATTATTTTATTCAGGAGTTTTAACCCCTGGCCAGTCTTCTTTAAAGCTGACCCAATATTCTGAAATGGTCTTTCTCATTTCCTTATGCAGCAGAAGTATTCCTAATAAGTTTGGAATCGTCATCAACGCAATTGTTAATTCAGAAAGTGTCCATATAATTGTTGTATCTGCAAAAGAAGCGACAAAAAATCCACTAACATAAAGGATGCGGTAAATCATCACATATTTATTTCCGAACAAATAAGTTGTTGCTCTATCTCCATAATAGGACCAGCTAATCGCGGTTGAAAAGGCAAAAAGCAACAAACCGATGGATACAATATACTGTCCAAAGTCGCCGAAAATACTACTTTTAAACGCTTCAGTGGTCAAGGCTGCGCTGTGAATCAATGATTTCCCTTTGATAACAACATCATTTTGATTCAAGTGTCCACTAACAATAGAAACCGGACCTGAATACAGTTCCCCTCCTTTAAATACACGGACATCTTCAGCAATTGAACGCGCATGTACCAAAGTAGCATCCGTTTCAATTTCGCCATCTTTTACTTGAAGGTCGCCTGTAAATAAAGGTTCATTACCTTCTCCTATTAATTGTCCAAAAAGTTTCTTTGCATCCGCTTCATTGGTTTCATCATAACGATTTTCAAAAACGATTAAATCAGCCGATTGAAATTCATTATCGAATTTTTTATTCCAAGCACCTGAAGATAACAACACTAAACCTGTAAGGGTACAAATGATAATTGTGTCAATAAATGGTTCCAATATAGCCACCATTCCTTCAGATACTGGCTCATGGGCTTTTGCCGCGGCATGGGCGATTGGCGCAGAACCCTGTCCTGCTTCATTTGAAAACAAACCACGGTTTACACCGCGATTGAATGCAAAAGCTAAATTAGCACCCAAGAAACCTCCAACTGCGGAAGATCCCGTGAAGATATCAGAGAAGATACTAATGAATGAGGGTATGATATTTTCGTAATTAAAAAGAATTACTGCCAATGCACCAACAAAATATATGAGGGCCATCATCGGCACTAATTTTTCAGTCACTTTTACAATTCGTTTAATTCCGCCAAGAATTACAGCCGCTAACAACACAGCTAAAACAGCTCCGATTATCCATTGTTCCCAACCAAAAGTCGAGTTTAATGAAGTTGCGATATTATTTATTTGTGGCATATTACCTGTGCCGAAACTTGAAAGTATCGTAGCAAAAGCAAAAATAGCCGCGAGCCAACGCATATTAAGTCGGTTTTTCATATAATACATCGGGCCACCTGCCATAGTACCATCGTCAGTTTTCTCACGGTATTTGTGAGAAAGCGTTACCTCGACAAATTTTGTAGTCATACCTAAAAAGGCAGTAACTAACATCCAAAATAATGCAGCAGGACCACCCAAGTGAATTGCAAGCGCCACACCACCTATATTTCCAGTACCTACCGTTCCAGAAAGAGCTGTTGCAAGTGCCTGAAAGTGAGTAGCATCTCCTTCATCTCCTTTTTTATCAAATTTCCCTTTTACAATTTTTAAAGCGTGACTAAAAAATCTTATCTGGGGAAATCTCAAATAAAATGTAAAAAATAGACCGGTCCCTAAAAGTGCGAATACGAACCAAGGGTGCCCGCCAATATAACCGTTAATCGATTGAAGTATCTGATTTAATTCCTGCATGAGTTAGGTTGTTATTTAAAAATCTTCCAAAGCTAAAAAAATTCTGTTGCGCACAAAAGAAAGTTACAGTTGGTCATACGACCTTTTTCCTAATTTCCTTAGCATAGGTACGCGAAACATTAAAGCTTTTGCCATTATCCATTTTTACGATCAACCCACCATTAAAATGTTTTTCAATTTCTTTCAAGTGGCGAATGTTAATTATAGTCGAACGGTGTACACGTATAAAGATTGTAGGGTCTAGTTTATCTTCCAACTTACCAATACCACTAGAACTCAAAAATTGATCGTCATTCGTACTAATAATAGTGTAATCACCCGAAGCTTCCAGGTGTAGGATATCAGTAATGGGCAAGTTCAGGTATTTATCTGACTTCTGTACAAAAAGGTGAGAGCTAAACTTACTTCCATCCTGTGCTGTTAGTAGCTGCACAAGTTTATCAACATTATTAGGCTGATTTTGTAATTGCTTCTTCACGCGTTCAATGGCTTTACTAAACCGTTCTCTATCAAGTGGTTTTAGTAAATAATCTATTGCATTTTCTTCAAACGCTTGAATCGCATACTGATCATAAGCAGTAGAAAAAATAACATAAGGCCTATGATCGATATTTTTCAACACCTCAAACCCATCCATACCTGGCATTTGAACATCTAAAAATATCAAATCTGGTTGGTGTTCATCGATTGCTTCAATGGCCTCCGTGCCTTTACTACATTCCTGAATAATTTCAATTTCAGGATAATCTTCCAAGAATTCCTTTAAAAGGTCTCTGGCTAATTTTTCATCATCAATTAATATACATGTAATATTCATTGTTTTTAAGATTCAATGTGATACAGTTCCATTTTATTTTCAATCTTTCCTTTATACTTCTCGGGGAGTATAAAGCTGACTATATATCCAGATTCACTGGCTTCTACCTTCAGTCCTGCGGTAGGTCCAAAGAAACTTTTCAACCGCTCGTCGGTATTTTTCAAACCGATCCCTGTAGATTCAACGGAATCTAATTCTTTTTTTGCGTTAATTCCTAAACCATTGTCGCTAACTTCAAAAAATATTCCATTTTTATACGGACGAACGGATAGTTTTATTGTTCCCCCGTCTTCTTTTGGTGCAATTCCATATTTTACCGCATTTTCTACCAACGGTTGTAGAATCATAGGTGGGATTTCTAATTGAAGTAAACTTTGCGCTATATCTTTTTCGAAAATCAACCGTTCTTCAAACCTTACTTGCTGAATTTTAATATAACTTTCAATAAATTCAATTTCTGCTGATAGTTTTACGGTATATCCTGAATATGAATCCAAGGCATATCGAAATACATCAGACAATTGACTAATCACTTTTCGGGCTTTGTTCTTATCACTCCCTACTAAAGTACTTATCGAATTTAACGTATTAAATAAAAAGTGCGGATTAATTTGAGATTTCAGCAAACTGAGTTGCATCTCCTTGTTTTTAATCAACAAATCATTTCGTTCATATATCTTGTTCTGAAGAGAATCAAAATATCTTATCACATAGAAAACAGCAACCGTAATAATATATTGATCATAAAAACGCATAGCGTCCCAGCTCAATAAATCAATCATATATTGTTGATAGTCTTCCAAATCGGTAAACCCATCCAAATACATATCGAAATAGAAGAAAACGGTCTCCATGACCAAGGTGAATATCACTAAACCAATAAAATGGCCTAATATCTGTAAATAAGGGCTGATATTCCAAAGTGACCTGGCATAAAGCAAGATAACAATTATAGCCAAACATAGCAGTTCGTACGAATATAAGGTATTCCAAAATACATCATAATCGTATGCCTCATACAGCTTCCACTGAAAAAATGCACTTACGGAATAATTGAGGAAATACCAGGTACATATCAACAAATAGGCACTTTTCCATATCCCGGGGATGCGGTAATACCAACTTGTAAGTAGGTTAATAACAGTTGACCAGAATTCCTTCATTCCCATAAAATTAACTATTCTATTGGAATCCGGTTGAATTACCTTAAAATTAATCGTGAAATTGACTAGATTGGGTTATAAAACGCCTTAATTACCCTTGCAAATCCCATTCATTATTCAAAGAAGCTACTACATGATGGGCTGTTAAATCGAATAAACAAGGGACGATTGAAACGTAATTATTAGCAATTGCCCATTCGTCATTATCCTCTCCTTTGTCGTAGTTTACAAAATTACCTGCGAGCCAAAAATATTTTCTTCCAAATGGATCAAATCGCTCATCAAATTCTTCTTGCCATTTCGCTCTAGCTTGACGACAAAATTTAATCCCTTTAATTTTTTCATTCCGTTTGGGTGGAAAGTTTACATTAAGGGCTACTCCCTTTGTTATTCCTTTTGTTAATGCCTCTTTGGTAATGTTGAGAATGGAATCCTCCACATGCGACAAATCCGCATCTGGGCTATAATCGCAAAGCGAAAACCCGATAGCAGGAAGGCCTTCCATTGCGGCTTCAAGAGC
>JAHEMU010000278.1 GCA_024643485.1 Cytophagales bacterium | reverse complement strand
TAAAAATGTTGATGAGGTAATCGCTTTTACAAGCGTAATTGATGCACGAAAATTCATAGACAAAAACTGCCCTGATATTGTAATACTAGATTACGAAATGCCAGAAATGAGTGGGGTAGATGCGATAAAATTTCTTTTAAGTGTGAACCCAAAATTGAAAATATTAATTCTTAGTACACACTTTAGCCCCCTATTAGTGAATAAATGTCTATCAGCAGGAGCAAAAGGGTATCATTCAAAATCCATTGAACCCGAGATCTTAGAAGAATCATTGACGCAACTACATCGAGATGGATATGTTTTTAATAAGGAAGTGCAGTCGATCCTGAATGAAGTGATCGCACCTTACAATTCAGCTAGGATAGAATATCCAGAGATTTCTAAACGAGAATTAGAGGTATTAGAACTTATTTGCGCAGAATTTACCATGAAGGAAATTGCAGATAAGTTGTATTTGAGCGACAAAACCATTCAAAATCATCGACAATCTCTGCTAAAAAAATTTCTTGCTAAAAACACAGCTGGTTTAGTTAAAAAGGCCATTGAATATGGATTTATTTCAGTGAATAAGTTAACATTCCGGTAAATAGTTATTGCTAATCCTTTTTATTGTTAAATTTGTGCGACTAAACGAAAGATTATGTTATTAGACTTTGAGAAACCTATAGCAGAGTTGGAGGATAAATTGAGCGCAATGAAGCAATTGGCAAAAGATAGCGATGTCGATGTTCATGAAGCCATCGCCGCTCTGGAATCAAAGATTTCAAACTTAAAGGAAGAAACGTTTAATAATTTAACCAGATGGCAACGGGTTCAGTTATCTCGACATCCGGAACGCCCTTACACCCTCGATTATATTTATGAAATTACCGATGACTTTATCGAACTTCATGGTGATCGAACAGTAGGGGATGACAAGGCAATGGTGGGTGGATTAGGCACTATCGATGGTAAGTCATATATGTTTATTGGCCAACAGAAAGGACGGAATACCAAGCAACGTCAGATGAGAAATTTTGGTATGGCCAACCCTGAAGGTTACCGAAAAGCGCTTCGTTTAATGAGAATCGCGGAAAAATTCAATATTCCAATCGTTACTTTAATAGATACTCCAGGTGCCTATCCAGGTCTTGAAGCTGAAGAACGAGGTCAAGGCGAAGCGATTGCTCGAAATCTCATCGAAATGTTCCAATTGAAAGTTCCTGTAGTATGTATTATTATTGGTGAAGGTGCTTCCGGTGGAGCTCTAGGAATAGGAATAGGTGATCGAGTTCTCATGATGGAAAATACATGGTATTCTGTGATTTCGCCTGAATCTTGCTCTAGTATTCTTTGGAGAAGCTGGGATTATAAAGAACAAGCGGCTGAAGCATTGAGGCTAACAGCTAAAGATATGCTTGAATTAAAACTGATTGATGGAATCATTCCTGAACCTCTCGGAGGTGCTCAGGTATCGTATAAGAAGGCTTCAAATGAACTCAAAAAGGTGATTATTTCTGAAGTGGCAGGTTTGGAAAAAATGTCTGTTGAGGATAGAATTTCTACCCGAATAGATAAATTCAGCCAAATGGGTGTAGTGAAAGAATAGTCATTTCTCTTTCGTGAAATTTTCTAAAACAAAGGTCCAGGCATACTCACATGGAAGATCATTAATTCCTATGGTTGAGGTGTCTATGATGACCTGATTGTTTTTGTAAGTCCATTTAAGAATTTTATCGGTTCCTAATAATTTAATTTGTACGTTTTTCGACGGTTTGGCAATGGATAAAATCAATTGATCTCCTGGCCATTCTAATGAAATAGCATATAAATTGCCTTTTCTTTGTGTATAGGATAGATATTGGTATTCAGACGAATATTCTCCTTGAAGCCCATGGATGGCACCTCCTTCTTCTGTAAATAAGTGGTTTTTAGAGATACCTTCAAATGAACCGTCACTGTTCTTCCATTGAAGCTCAATTGCTGCATCCTGCTCCATTTCCTTATATAAAATCTTTATTTTGTAGTAATGATTTTTTTCTAATTGAAGGGCTGGAAATGTGGCTGATTTTTCACTGGTGGAGTAAATTAGCTGATCTTCAAGATATAACTCTGCTTCATCGTTTGCATTCATTTGGAATTGATATTGCGAGGTTTTCGAGGGTTGAATGAATCCTGTCCATGTTACCTCGAAATGGTCCTCAGATATGGGTTCAACTGGAGTATTTCTAACCCAGTTAAAATTAATTTCTGAATCCACCCGTGAAACTGAAATTGGCCGAAATTCACCGCGTTTAAAGTAGGAATCAGCGCCATAAATAGCGTCTTTATTCACAGATATCCATTTTCCAAGTTGTAATAATCGCTCTTGTTGGAGAAGAGGAATCTGTCCATCTGCTTGAGGACCTATATTTAATGTAATTCCACCACCGTTGCCTACTGTTTTAATAAAAAAATGGATGAGCTCTGAAGGACTCATATAAGCATCTAATTTTTCAAATCTATTTAATCCAAAAGACCGACCGAGACCCCGGCATTCCGCCCACGGACGATCGGTTTCGGTCATTCCTGCACTATATTCAGGAGTTAAAAATCCGATGGATTGACTACCGCCTCCCCATCGATTATTCACAATCGCTGTTGGGCCTACTAAATTGTAATACCAAGAAATTAGCTCCGCAGAATGCCAATTTTCAGCCGTTGTCGCCCAATCTCCATCCGAAAAAATCAATTCGGGTCGGTAAGTGTCTACCAATTCCTTAAACTGTGGAATCATGTGTTTTTCTACATAAGGCTTGATATTTTCTATGGGATCTGTCTCCCATTGATATATTTCATTATTCCATTCAGGTAAACTATAATAAAGCCCCATTTTTAGTCCAGTAGATTTAACCGCAGTGCTAAGTTCACCCACAATATCCCGACGAGGCCCAACATCTACTGAATTCCAATTAGGAGCATATTTACTAGGCCAAAGAGCGTATCCATCATGATGTTTTGAAACGAGAAGTACATATCCGGCACCTGATTTTTTAAATAATTCAGCCCATTCGGTAGGGTTGAAGAGTTCAGCTTTAAATAAAGGCGCAAAATCCCGATATGAAAAGGTTTCTCCATATTGTTGCTTCATGAAATTTACCCTCATCGTATCGTTGAGTTGTAAGCCCCTAAGAAACCATTCACCGTAACATTCTTTGCAACCATAGGCGGGAACACTATAAATCCCCCAATGGATGAAAATACCCAATTTTGCGTCTTTGAACCATTGTGGGTAAGGGCGCTGTTCGAGAGACTCCCAAGAGGCTTCCCATTTCTGTGAAAATGAATTCAATCCCAACGAAATGAAAAGAATAATTAAAATAGATCGTTTCATTCTACCAATATGCGAAAATATTAAATGAAGGTCAACCGCCTATCGTAGACATAGACTCTGATACTGAAGATGCATCAGGTCGTGCTTTTTCTGCTTCAAACCCGTTTTTTGAACGTTGATTAAACGATTTTAGGAAGATTTCCTTTAACTCGTCGTCACTAGCACCACTTCTTATTACTTTTTTAATGTCAACAACACCCTTATCGTAAAGACAGGTTTTTAGGTGGCCTTGCGCCGTCAATCTAATGCGGTTACACGAGCCACAAAATGTTCTGGAATAGGCCGGGATAATCCCAACCTTACCTAAATGACCAGGGATTTGATAAATAATGGAGGTACTATGAGGAGGGATATCAGCGGCATTTACTTCAGGGAAATGCTGTTTGATTATTTTGAAGATTTCCTGATAATTCCATTTAATTTTCTTAAATCGTGCCCCGGTTCCATTGAAAGGCATTTCTTCAATAAATCTAACATCAACTGGGTTTGATCTGGTGTATTCGACTAAAGGAAGTATATCCTCTTCATTTAACCCTTCCATGATTACCGCATTTAATTTCACTTTAAATTTTCGGGAAATCAGCAGATCGAGAGTGTCTTTTACTTTTTGAAACTCATCGCGACGAGTGATTTTCTGAAAGCGAATTGGGTCTAATGTGTCGAGACTTAAATTTAATTGGGTAATTCCAAGCCTTTCCAGATCATCGATGTAATGGGAAGTAAGGATTCCATTGGTCGTGATATTTACTTGCTCAATTTTTTGATTTTCAGTCAATTTTTCCAAAAAATGAATTAAATCTTTCCTTAAAAAAGGTTCCCCACCAGTGATTCTGACTTTTTTGATGCCCATATCAGTCAATACATCCGTGATTCTGAGCATTTCTTCATAACTCAGTAATTCTTTTCGGTCTGTGTATTGAATTCCTTCTGCAGGCATGCAATAGG
>JAHEMU010000017.1 GCA_024643485.1 Cytophagales bacterium | reverse complement strand
TCGATCCCATCACTCCAATGACATCTTCTTTTCCATGGACAATTACGCGTTGGGCAGTAAGTGTTTTAGGATCAAAACCGCCCAAGGTGGTAAATCGCAAAAATCCTTTATCGTCTATGTGGGTGACCATAAATCCAATTTCGTCCATATGAGCCGCGATCATGGACTTTTTTTCGCTTGATTTTCCCTTTTTAAGAGCAAATACATTTCCCATATTGTCGATTCGTAGGTCGTCAACATGACCTTCCAATTCCTTTAAAACGATGGCTCGTATTCTTGATTCAAAACCGGGAGCTCCAGCCGTTTCACAAATTTGTTTAAGTAAAGGTATATTCATGATTTATGATAATTTCGTTCTCCAAAAATAGCAGACCCAACGCGGATCATGGTACTTCCTTCTTCTATGGCAATTTTAAAATCACCACTCATTCCCATTGATATTTGATTAAATTCGGGTAAAAGGGAGCCGTAACGCGTGTTTATTGTTTCAAAAATGGATCTTAAATGTCCAAATTCACGTTTAATATGTGCTTCATTCTCCGTAAAGGTGGCCATGCCCATAACCCCTGAAAAGGTAATTCCTTTATAATTTTCAAATAAATTTGCACCAAAAAAATTCAATAATTCGGTGTCATCCCATCCAAATTTCGTTTCTTCCTCTGCGATGTGAACCTGCAATAAAACTGGGATTTTCCGATCATTTTTCAATGCCTGTTTATTTACTTCAGCCAAAAGGCGTTCGCTATCAATGGAATGAATAAGGTTAACAAATGGTGCGATGTATTTTACTTTATTTCGCTGTAAATGTCCGATCATGTGCCATTGGATATCTTTCGGTAAATGGTCGTATTTATCTGCCATTTCTTGGACTTTATTTTCGCCAAAAACACGTTGTCCGGCGTGGTATGCTTCTAAAATATCTTCCTTTGGTTTTGTTTTAGAAACCGCTACTAAAGTTACTTTTTCAGACAACGATTTAAATTCTTCGAGATTAGATTTTATACTCATAACTTTTGGATTAATCGTGTAATACATTAACCAAAAAACTGCTTTTAAGCATTACCCAAAGTAAAAGAAAACAGACCGCCCAATACAGATAATTGGTGTAATAATCAGTGGTGTCGGTATACCGTGTTTCTTTAATCTCAGCTTTTTCCAACTGATCTATTTGTGAGAATACTTCAGCAAGTGCTTCGTTGTTAGATACTCGGAAAAAATTACCTTCTCCAATGGAGGCAATTTCTCGTAAAGTGGTCTCATCCATGGTGTTTTCAACCATCCTAGGCCTCCCAAAAAAGTCCTTTCCGAAAGGTACTTTACCTTCTTTACCAATCGCGATGGTGTATATTTTAATATCGTACGACCTGGCTAATTTAGCAGCCATTATGGGATCTATATTTCCTGCGGTATTATCACCATCAGAAAGCAAGATAATCACTTTCGATTTTGATTCCGATTCTCTCATTCTATTGGTTGCTACTGCTAATGCAGATCCAATGGCTGTCCCTCTGTTTTCAATTAAATCGAAGTTGATTCCTTCAATGTAATTATTTAACAACTCGTAGTCAGTGGTTAATGGAGAGAGAGAATAGGCGTCACCTGAAAATATGACCAATCCAATTCTATCTTGAAAACGACCAGCAATAAAGTTTGATGCCGTTTCTTTCGCCGATTCCAATCGATTTGGTTTGAAATCTTCTATTTGCATAGACTGGGAAATGTCTACCACAAGCATAATATCAATACCCTCGGTCCATTGTTCTACCTTTTCATTTGATTTTTGTGGGCGTGCAATTGCAATGATAAGGATGGCGAATAATAAAGCAAATATTAAATCAGGTATAAATCGCAACCAACTCCAAACGGTATTTTTTAATCCACCTTTGAGCATTGCAACGGGTAATTTCTGACTGCCAAAACGGAGAAAAAGGATTCGGATTAAAAACACTATTGGAATCAAAAATAAGGCGTAAAGTACCAAGGGATTTTCCCATTCAAAATAATTGAATGTGTCCGGAAAAAACCATTGTATCGAGTACCAGGGTAAATCGGTAACTATATTACTTTCCATCCTTTATTTTTTTCAATTTTTTAGAGAGCATTTGTTCAGAATATCCGAGTAATTCATCAGAACATGATTTAATTTTCGAAACCGAAGAGTTGGCATATATGGCTTGATCAATGCATTGTAAAGTCAATCTAAGTCGCTTATTTTTTTTGATTTCTCCTATTTCCTTCGTGGTGAGCTTTTGATATGGAACCGAATCGAGAGTTTCCATATAACTTTTCCAATGGATAATCATCTGTTCAGTTTTGGAAGAAAGTGCTTCCTCATTAATTTGATCAATTAACTGTATAAAGGTGATTTTAAAGGCTTGATGTTTTTTATTCATCCCTCGTACTTTCCACCAAATCCTTATTTTTTTTCCGAATATTAACCATAATACCGCCAAAACTACGATTAGCGCAGCAATTCCGATGTATATAAATGTGGTGTTGATTGGATAATTTACCCTATACGGAGCTGTTGTTTCCATCAAATGAATATCAGAAAGAGAATCGGGAAGATGATCTACTTTAGAAATGACATGAAAGGTGTCTGCCGGAGTAGTAATTTTTACACTGTCTTTTCCATTCCAAGTATAAAATTGAATAGAAATGGATTGTATGGCAGAAATATCAAAGGTAGAAAAGTAATAAACCACCGAGTCGATCGATTGATTATTTCGATATACAGATGGAAACCAAACTTTTTCAATGAAATTATATCCTGAAAAGTTTGAGGTAGAATCTGGTAATAAAATGTCTAAAGTTAGGGTGTCATAAATGGTAATAGCCAGTGGGAACGGACGGCCTATTTCAACAGAATCTGCAAGTAAGTAGGACTTTACTTCCGGAGTCTGTGAAAATCCCAATAATGCAGGAAATAATAGCAGAAGGAGGACGATGTTTCTCTTAATCACTTTTTCTTGATCTGTTTCTCACTTTAAACAATCGCAATAGTACCGGCACAAAATCTTCTTTTGTATCGATAGAAACAAAGTTAATCTGATTTCTTTTGCTAAACGTACTAAGTTCATCAAAATTACTAGCTGCAAAGCCAGTTACTTTATCTTTAAAATCGCCAAACGAAGAATTGATCCACATAATCTTACCGGATTCTTTATCTTCAACAGGCAATATTCCAAGATTTGGCAAATTGGTTTCTCGCTTATCAGTAATTCTAATCATTACCAAATCATGCTTTCTAGCTAAACCTTTAAGGTTATGAATGTAATTTTCATCAATAAAATCTGAAATAAAGATTACTACCGATTTTCTCTTTAAAATATTTAGCGTGTAAAGGATGGCTTGATTTAGGTCAGTCCTTTTTGATTTTGGTTCAAGAGAATCCAAAGCACTTATTATCTCATAAGCTTGTTTCATGCCTTTGCCTGGCTTGATGTATCGCTCCTTTTGGTCTGAAAAACAAATTAGGCCAACATGACTATTCTCTTTGCCTGCGGTTAATGAAAGTACTCCGCAAACTTCCTTGCCTATGGCTAGTTTGTCCTTTCCTTTATCACCAATATTCTGAGATCCACTAACATCTAGAATAAAAAAAATGGTTTGCTCTTTTTCCTCTTTAAAGGTTTTCACAAAAGTACCATGACCTTTTGCGCTGGAATTCCAATCGATTGACCGAATGTCGTCCCCGTATTGATATGGGCGAATGTCATCAAACTCCAATCCAGTTCCTTTAAATATGGAATGAAAATCCCCTTTCATTTGGCTATTTATCGCCTTCCGAATGCGGATTTCATACTTTCTAAGTTTTTTTAATAGGTCTTTCAAAGGATATATGATTTAACGGACTCAAAAATAGAAGAAAAAATAGTAAATTTCAGCCCTCGAAGGTACAATCGGTATGAAAATAGGATATTGGGTAGTTTTATTACTTGTAATTGGCAGTTGCAAACAAGAAGAGAAGAATGAAAATCTTCTTTCTAAGGTAGAAATGGCAGCTGTGATGCTTGATTTGCATGAAGCAGAAATTTTAACAAACATTAATCGATCCGATTTACTTAATCCTGAATTATATCCATTATTGAAACAACAGGTCATTGAGAAGCATCACCTAACGGATTCTCTATTGACCTTAAATCTACAATATTATTTAGCCCACCCTAAATTAATAGACGAGATTTATGATATTATGATAGATACAGTGAAACTCAGACAACAATCTATTTATCCTGAAATTCCTCATGACTCGATACAAAGAGACGAAGTAAAAAATTAGCATGTTATATCCGGAAAATCTACCTGAAAAATTAGGGTTTAAGTCTATTTTATCCGAATTAACTTCTTTGTGTAAATCGCCTTATGGTGTTAAAATGGCACAAAAGTTATCATTTCAAACTAATTATGATTTGGTACATAGTTGGTTTCAGCAGGTGGTAGAAATGACGGAGGCTCGGCAGGAGGGAATTGGTGCTATTCCTGAAATGAACGATATCAGTCAAGCTTTACCTATTATAAAAATTCAAGGTGGCGTCCTTAACCCTGAAGATATTCTTGAAGTTAAAAACTACATTGAATTTGCCAATCGATGTGTGAATTTCATATACCATACGGATCAACCGTTCGAAACCATTCGAAAAATATGGAATAATGTTTATGAGAACCGTCAACTAGTTTCATCTATTTCAAAAATTATCACTCCCGAAGGTGATATTTATGACCATGCGAGTGAAAAATTAAAACGGATCCGAAAGGAATTGGAAAGCCAATCCAGACAAATAACCAAATTAGCGAATAAGATATTAACGAATTTACGGGATTTAGGGTATGTGCCTGAAGGGGCATCTTTAACTGTGAAAAATGGACGAACAGTTATTCCTTTATCCAGCGAACACAAACGGCACGTCGAAGGATATATACAGGGTACATCTGCAACTGGTCAAACGGTTTATTTGGAACCTTCTGATATGATTCGTGCTACTAATCAATTCAGCGAGCTTCAAGAGGAAGAAAAAATCGAAATTCATCGTTTGTTGTCTGAATTAACCAATCAATTACATGTCGATTATGACAACATTCTAAGGATATTGTTTGCTACTGGAATTCATGATTTGGTGGCCGCGAAATTGGCTTATGCGGAACGTCATGAGTTTATTGTTCCACAACTGAGCTCAAAGCCAGAATCTAAAATTCGCCAGGCTTTTCATCCTTTATTGTTGATTGCAAATAAAAGAGAAGGAAAAAAAACCATTCCACTTTCCTTAGAAATTAATGAAAATGGAAGGCTTATAGTGGTTTCTGGACCTAATGCCGGGGGTAAAACAGTTGCTTTAAAAACACTGGGATTGTTGCAAATGATGGTGCAAACAGGAATTCCAGTTCCGGCTACTGAAGATTCTGTATTTGGTATTTTTAAAGATATATTTGTAGAAATTGGTGACGATCAGTCGATTGAGAACGAATTAAGTACCTATAGTTCACATTTACTTCACCTAAATACAACGCTGCGAAAGGCGAATCCAAAGTCATTGATTTTATTTGATGAATTTGGTAGCGGTACAGAACCTCAAATAGGAGGCGCTATAGCGCAAGCAGCTCTTGAAGAATTGGTGAAAACAGGCTGCAAAGGAATTATCACTACCCATTACCAAAATATCAAGGAATTAGCTCATAAGACCGAGGGTTTGGTAAATGCGTCGATGAGATATGATACTTCTAATATGCGTCCTCTATATGAATTGGTCATGGGAAAGCCAGGCCAGAGTTTTGCAATTGATATTGCTAAAAACATCGGTTTGCCACAGCAAGTGATCACTCGGGCAGGAGAAATTACTGGCCCAAAACTAATTAAACTGGATGAGTTGATTTCTGAAACGGAGCAGCTTCAAGAGGAATTATTTCGTAAAAACATCGCCTTGGATAAAAGTCAAAAGGAATTGACGAAAATTAAAGAGGCGTATGATCAGAAATATGAATCGATTAAGAAAAAAGAAAAGGAGCTGATTAATAAAGCTGCTTATGAAGCTGAAACGCTTATTTCACAGGCAAATAAGGAAATTGAAAAAACCATTCGCCACATCAAAACAAGCAAGGCTCATAAAGATGAAACGAAAAAGGTAAGAGGAAAATTACAATCAGTAAAAAAAGAGCTTGAAGAAAAACAACGACAATCTCAAGCGGCAAAGGACACCAATTTGTTAAAGCCTAGAGATTTTAAAGTAGGTGATTATGTGAGATTAGAAGGTCAAGCAAAGTCTGGTGTGATAAAGCAGTTAAAAGGTAAGAATGCTGAAGTACAGTTTGGTGAATTGACTGTACGGGTTAAGGTGGATAAGTTATTTGGTTCCGACGAGCAGCAGGTTGTGAAAAGTGGATTTTCAAACACGAGAAGTTCATCGATAACTTCATCGATTGCTAATTTCGAAACATCGCTAAATATTAGGGGTGTTCGAGCTGAAGAGGCTGTGTCAATGATTGATAAATTTTTGGACGAAGCAATTTTGGCGGGAGTATCGGAAGTAAAAATATTGCATGGAAAAGGAGAGGGGGTGCTTCGGCAATTAACTCGGAATTTATTGAAAAAATACAAACAAGTGGCAGCGTTTAATGATGAGCATGCTGATTATGGTGGGGCAGGGATAACCGTAGTTGTTTTAAAATAAAAAAAGGGGCTAAAAGCCCCTTTGGTATTTTCAGAATGCCTTAACCTTAATTAGAAGTTAAAACAAAGATGTATTCACCGTTTATTGATTCTGTTCTACCACTCGTATGAGTCATGTTGTCGAAAATAAAGGTCATAGTAACGTCATTTCCAGCTAAAGCGATGGTGATTTCCATGCTATCATCACGAATCAGTTTATTGATATTGGGTTCACCATTAATTTGATCAAAAGTAAAAGAACCAGCAGCTGGCCAAGGTCCATCAGCGACAGCATTTGTTGCGGTGTAGGTGATTTCACCTGATCCATCAGTAGAAATGGTTAGAGTAAAATTGGCCCAATCGATAGTCCTATTTTCTGTACCGTTAAAGGTAACTGAAGTGGTCGACCAAGTTTTAGAACTTGCAGATTTATAATCACCAGCAAGTGCTTCAATTCGTAATTCATCAGGATCTGGCCCTCCGTTTTTCTTTTTATTACAAGCACCAACAATAAGGGCAAGTGAGAGGATTAAAAGTGAATTGACAAATATGCTATGTTTCATTGTATTTAACTTTATGTATTCAATATAAGAATTTAATAAACTAATTTAACAATAGGTACTAAAATTATAAAATAGGTAACCCTATATCAATTAATATCCATAACCTTTCATGATTCCCCGATCGGAGTTTCTCATAAAATTGATGATTTCATCTCGTTCTTTTGACGGGCGCAATTCCAATTCTACTAATTCAAGACTTTTCGAATTATTTAATCCTTTGAGGAATATATATCGATAAATTTCCTGAATTTCAGTAATCTTTTCACTGCTAAAGCCTCTTCTTCTCAATCCTACTGAATTTATCCCACAATAAGACAGAGGTTCACGAGCTGCTTTTGTATAAGGAGGGACATCTTTTCGAACTAAAGATCCGCCAGAAACCATTGCGTGTGCTCCTACTTTCACAAATTGATGAATAGCGCTTGCCCCACCAATGATTGCAAAGTTATCAACCACTACATGTCCTGCGACTTGCACAGCATTCACTAAAATACAATTATCACCTATTATACAATCATGAGCAACGTGGACGTACGCCATGATCAGAACATTTTTACCGATGATGGTTTTCATGCGGTCTGTTGTTCCACGGCTAATAGTTACACACTCTCTAATGACGGTATTATCACCTATATAAGTTTCGGTTTCTTCACCGGCGTATTTCAAGTCTTGTGGATTTCCAGAAATCGAGGCACCAGGATAAATTTTACAATTTTTCCCTATTCTTGCCCCTTCAAAAATGGTGACATTAGGTCCAATCCAGGTTCCTTCGTCAATGGTGACATTTTTATGGATAGTAGTAAATGGTTCAATTACCACATTCCGTGCAATTTTTGCTTCTGGATGAATGTATGCTAGCGGTTGGTTCATGCGTCTTTTCTTACAATTGAAGCTACCATAGTACCTTCACAAACTAAATTATTACCCACGTAACCTCTTCCGTACATTTTGGCAATTCCACGTTTTATTGGAGCCATAAGGTCACATTTTAATATCATGGTATCTCCAGGAGTTACCATTTTTCTGAATTTAAATCCTTCAATGCTCAAGAAGTAGGTCCAGTAATTTTCCGGATCCTCTACAGTATTCAACACCAAAATACCTCCAATTTGAGCCATTGCTTCTACCTGTAGCACACCAGGGAATACAGGGTTGTCAGGAAAATGACCTTGAAAGAAAAATTCATTCATGGTTACATTTTTGATTCCAGTAACCGTTTCCTGATCCAGTTGAATAATTTTATCAATTAAAAGAAATGGATATCGGTGGGGAAGAATATTCGTAATTTGGTTGATGTCTAATACAGGAGGCTGCGTTGGGTCGTATTTTGGAGCCTGATTTCTTTCTGCAGCTTTCATCGCTTTTTTAAGCTTTTGCGCAAAGGCCACGTTTGCTGCATGACCAGGACGAGCAGCTAATATCTGTGCTTTAAGTGGTCGGCCAGCTAATGCCAAGTCACCCATCACATCCAATAATTTATGTCGAGCTGGTTCATTTTTATACCTAAGTTCTACGTTATTTAGGATGCCTTCTTTTTTAACTTCTACCTTAGGTTTGTTAAAAAGTTTAGCAAGACTCTCCAATTCGTGTTCTTCTACCTTACGGTCCACCACTACGATTGCATTATTTAGATCACCCCCTTTAATTAGGTTGTTTTTATGCAACATCTCTAGTTCGTGAAGGAAACAGAAGGTTCTACAAGAAGCAATTTCTGTTTCGAATTTACTGATATCGGTTAGTGTAGCATGCTGACTACCTAAAACAGGTGAATTATAATCGATCATAACCGTTACTCGATAATCGTCGAGCGGAAGAGCTGCTATTTCCACATCTCTTTCTGGTTCACGGTAAAAAATACTGTCTTGTACTTCGAAGAAATTTCGAAGGGCATTTTGCTCTTCTAGCCCGGCCTCTTTTAGAATTTCCACATATTGAATACTACTTCCATCCATAATTGGTGGTTCTGGACCGTCCAATTGGATCAAAATATTATCAATTTCGAGACCTACGAGTGCGGCCATAACATGCTCTACGGTAGCAATTCTAGCACCACTTTGTTCGATGGTAGTTCCGCGGCTCAAATCAACCACATTATCAACATCTGCATCGACGATTGGTTCTCCGGGTAAATCTACTCGTTGGAATTTAATACCATGACCAGTTTTAGCTGGGAGAAATTTCATAGTTGTTTCTACTCCAGTATGCAGTCCAACGCCGGCAAGACTTACCGTTTTGGATATCGTATGTTGTTTAATATTCATGTTTCTGTAGGGTACACAATTTTAAAGCAGTTGCAAATATATTAAATTGCCCTGCAAAAATTTAATTTGTGTGATAATATTAGGTAATTGGATTATTTAATTGAATACAAGGCGCGTAATATTTACAAAGGAAATTTACTTATTTCCATTCTTATTATGGATGTCAAGTTCCAGTTTAGTGATTCTTTTACTGAGTTCTGGTAATGTTTTAAACACACTATATGATTTAAAATAGTCTGTAAATCCAAATGCAGGATACCCGATAACTCGTTGTTTTTCTTCCTTAATGGATTTGCTTATTCCTGCCTGGGCAGCGATTTGTGTGCCATTTGCGATTTCTAAGTGACCAGCGATGCCCACTTGGCCACCAAACATACATCTATTTCCTATTTTTGTTGAACCAGAAATGCCCGTTTGAGCAGCAATTACGGTATGATTCCCTACTACTACATTGTGTGCAATCTGAATTAAATTATCCAACTTGGCACCTTTTTTAATTAATGTGATTTCGCCTGGAAGCGTGGCTCTGTCGATCACCGTATTTGCCCCAATACTCACTTGGTCTTCAATAGTAACAGTACCAAGTTGAGGGATGGTATCATAGGACCCGTCTGCAAGGGGGGCAAATCCGAAGCCATCCGAACCTAAAACGGCTCCACTATGTATAATACAATCATTTCCGATAACAGTGCCATCGTAAATTTTTACACCTGGATAAATCAAGGTATTATTCCCAATACTTACGCGTTCACCAATGTAACATTGAGGGTGAATTTTTACGTTATTTCCTATATTAACTCCTTTTCCGACGTAGCTAAAGGCACCTAAATATAAATCTGAACCAATAATTGCGGAGTCATCAATTTGGGAAGGTTGTTCAATACCTTTTTTGCTATAACGGGATAATTTATCATATTCCTTTAGTAGAAATGTGAGTGAAGCGTAAGGATCATCAACAAAAATCAACGTGCTGTTTACTTTTTCTTTAGGTACAAAACCCTTTTTAACTAATACGGCTCCTGCTTGTGTAGTGTATAAATGTTTTTCATAAACTGGGTTGGATAAAAAGGCCAATTGATTGCTAGATGCCGTTTCAATTTTACCTACCATTTTAATACTTACTGAAGAATCGCCTTCTAATTGACCATTTAGTAATAATGCGATTTGACCGGAAGTGAATTCCATACTATAGTTGTTTTTTGTCCTGTAAATTTACATTTTTAGGCCAGCATTGGTAATATTTGTGCACAATTTTACTCATGGCCTTTATATTTGGTAAGTCAGTAGCTTCTGTAATTTCAACAACTTCCCCGGATTTTAAAAGGATTTTAATGCCCTTTCCACCCGACATATACGCCTCATTTGAAAGAGGCCCGTGGGCGACAAAGTAATGGGTATCGTTGATTAATATATCATATGTTTTAGCTACTTGACGTTTAATTTCAAGTAATTGCGATTTATTTAAAGGTGTATTCTCAATTTTTACTTTAAGTAACTTTCTTTTTAAAAGATTTGAAGACAGTAGGGACAGAATAGGGTCAGATTCGTCACACCAAAATTTAATACAGCCCCAAATATCCGCATCATCCAATTTGCTGAAATGTTCTAATACTTGTGGATCTGAATTGAAATTATCCATACTTATTTCCTTCTCAAAAAAGAACCGAATAGCGGCTGGCATGGGTAAATGATTGCCGGATCGATACAAATCTTTTGCTCGCTTTAAAATATTAGTAATTAGCTTTTCGGAACCTACTGATGTTTTGTGTAAGTATACCTGCCAATACATCAATCGTCTGGCATTGAGGTAATTTTCTATGGTGTAAATGGCTTTTTCTTCTACGACAAGTTCTTCATCTCTTACATTTAGTAATTGAATAATGCGATCGACGGATATATTTCCTTCAGGTACTCCAGTATAATAACTATCGCGGATTAAATAGTCCAAACGATCCATATCGAGTTGACTGCTAATCAATGAATGAAAGAATGGCCGATGGTAACTGTTTCTAAAGATTTTAAGAGTTAATTCTAATTGTCCTTTAAACTCTTTATTTAGATGTTGCATGTAAAGATAAGAGAGGCTTTCATGGGGTACCCCAGGCAAAAGAACCTCTTCCAAAGAATGGCTAAATGGACCGTGCCCAATGTCATGCAATAAAATGGCAGACTGACAAGCTTGATATTCTTCCTCTGAAATGGTGATTCCTTTAGTTTGGAGAGCATCCATCGCTTTTCCTATCAGATGCATCGCTCCAATGGCGTGCTGAAATCGAGAGTGGATGGCCCCAGGGTAAACGAATTCCGTAAGGCCCAATTGACGTATTCTCCTTAATTTTTGAAAATACCGATGATTAATAATATCGAGGTGAAGTTGGGTTTTAATCTGAATAAACCCGTGTACAGGATCGTTAAATACCTTTAATATTTTCAAAATAAAATATGATATTTGTTTAAAATGAACGTAACTTATCGATAATTGAACCAATTCAGGTATGCAAAGATATAAGATTTTATGGGCTGATGACGAGATTGACCTATTAAAGCCTCATATTTTATTTCTCGAGAACAAGGGAAGTGAGATAACAGCGGTTAATAATGGGGCAGAGGCAATTGAATTGTGTGAAAAAGAGAATTATGATGTAGTGTTTTTAGATGAAAACATGCCCGGGATGAATGGGTTAGAAACCTTAAGTAGGATAAAAGCATTTAAACCTAATTTGCCAGTGGTGATGATCACGAAAAATGAAGAAGAGCAAATTATGGAAGAAGCTATTGGTTCAAAAATTGCCGATTACCTTATTAAGCCAATTAACCCTAGTCAAATATTATTATCCATGAAAAAGATTCTTGAGAATAAACGGCTAGTTTCTGAAAAAACGACCCTTAGTTTCCAACAAGAATTCAGAAATCTTTCAATGGCCTTGAATGATAAATTGGATTATAACGAATGGGTGCAAGTATATAAAGAACTGATTTATTGGGAATTGGAAATGGACAATACCCAAAACAAATCAATGGCTGAGGTGCTTGACATGCAAAAAACGGAGGCCAATGCTAATTTTGCGAAGTTTATTGATGACCACTATTACGATTGGATCAATAACAAAACGGTGGATAAGCCTTTACTATCTCACCAATTACTCAAAAACAAAGTTCTTCCGCATGTAAATGAAGATGAAACAGTCTATTTTTTGTTGATCGATAATTTAAGATACGACCAATGGAAAATCATTGAACCTTTTTTATTGGAGTTTTTTACAATTGAAGAAGAAGATTGCTATTACAGTATTCTCCCAACTACTACTGCTTACGCAAGAAATTCCATTTTCAGCGGATTGACCCCGCTTGAAATGGCTGAGAGATATCCCAATTTTTGGGTGCCTGATGACCAAGAAGAAGGTAAAAATAACCATGAGTATGATTGGTTAAAAATCCAATTACAGCGAAATGGGTTAAAAAATATTAAACACTCTTACCAGAAAATAATCCATAATAACGAAGGTAAAAACCTTCTTGAAACAATCAATAACCATAGAAATAATCAATTAAATGTAATCGTTTACAATTTTGTGGATATGCTTAGTCATGCGCGTACAGACATGGCAATGATACGCGAGTTGGCACCCGACGAAGCTGCATATCGATCGATTACAAAAAGCTGGTTCGAGCACTCACCGTTATATGAAACCATTGAGAAAATAGCTAATCAGGGAGCTAAACTAATTATTTCGACTGATCATGGTACGGTAAGGGTGAAGAAACCGTTTAGGATTATAGGTGATCGTAATACCAATACCAATTTAAGATATAAAACAGGTAAGAATTTGAATTATGAAGCTGGGAAGGTGATAGAATGTGCCAACCCTACTGATTTTCAATTACCCAAATTAAATATAACCTCTAGTTATGCTTTCGCTATCGAGGATCGATTTTTCGCCTACCCTAATAATTATAATTACTACGTAAGTTATTATAAAGATACCTTTCAACATGGTGGGGTTTCTTTAGAGGAAGTGATAATTCCTGTCATCTCTTTAAATTCTAAAAAAGCCTAAAATGGAAGTGTTAAAGAATCATTTGGTGGGACTGGAGGGGCTGGAGGATATAGTTAAGGAGCTGGACATTTTAAAAAATAAATTTAAATTATGGCTTTTTAACGGTGATTTGGGAAGTGGTAAAACTACTTTAATTAAGCATTTATTAAAGAAATGGGGCAGTAATGATGTCGTGAAAAGCCCAACGTTTAATATTGTTCATGAATATGATTCGATTGAAGGAGTTATTTACCATTTTGATTTATATCGAATAGAGCGTTTTGAAGAATTGTTGGAATTTGGGATGGATGAATACTTATTTTCGGGAAATATTTGCTTAATTGAATGGCCTGAAATGGCTCATAAATTGATTGAAACTCCATTTTTGGAGATTAATATTGCACATACTGATGATCATTTAAGAACCTATCAAATAGTTACTCATGAGTAAAACTACAGGATTTGAAAAATTAGCAAGGAGCTCTTCAATATATCCACGCGAATCATTAATGGAAGTAAAAAAGAAGAAGGGGTCCTTAGCTATAGGTATTCCTGTTGAAATCAGCATGCAGGAAAGTCGCGTTAGCTTAACCCCAGATGCTGTAAAAATATTAGTTCTGAATGGGCATGAAATCACTGTGCAAAGTAAGGCAGGCTTATTGGCGAAATTTACTGATAAAGAATTTAGTGACGCTGGAGCAAGAATTGTGTATTCTGCCGAGGAAGTATATGCATCGGATGTAATTTTGAAAATTGAACCGCCTACTTCCGAAGAAATTGAATTGATGAAACCAAATCAAATACTGATTTCAGCCTTTCAATTTGGGAAGCAAAATGGAGAATTTATTCAATTATTAAATAAAAGAAAGGTTACCGCGATAGGCTATGAATTTATTCAAGATAAGGTAGGAGGGTACCCAATAATTCGAGCCATGAGTGAAATAGCAGGAAGCACGGTGTTGCTAATTGCTGCTGAATATTTAAGTAACTCGTTTAATGGAAAAGGAATTATAATGGGTGGGATTACAGGAGTTCCTCCAACAAAAGTAGTGATTTTAGGTGCAGGTACTGTTGCAGAAAATGCTGCTCGTGCTGCTTTAGGACTGGGTGCTGATGTTCGTGTTTTTGATAATCATCTGTATAAACTAAGGCGAATAAAACATGCTATTGGCCATCAAATATATACCTCTACTCTCGATACAGTAACTTTAATGGAAGAATTGTTGGATGCTGATGTACTTATCGGTGCCTTGCGATTGGAAAAAGGAAGGGTGAAATATTTGATTACGGAAGAAATGGTGAGCCAAATGAAGCCTGATAGTTTAATCATCGATCTTACCATAGACCAAGGCGGTTGTATTGAAACTTCAGAAATGACCACCTTAGATAATCCAGTATATCATCGACATGGTGTGATTCATTACTGCGTTCCAAATATTGCTTCCCGAGTAGCTCATACTGCCTCTACTGCATTGAGTAACATCTTTACGCCTACCATTTTAAGGGCAGGTGAAGAAGGGGGGGTAGAAGCCATGATTTTTGGTCATCCTTGGTTTATGAAAGGTGTTTACTGCTATAGGGGCAGTTTAACTAACCCCTATATTGCAGAGAAATTCGGACTTAAGTTCAAGGACCTAGACTTGCTTTTTGCAGCTAGGATGTAACTTAGTTCAGTTTATCAATGCCTTCTTGCAAGGCGGAAATTTTTGCTTCTGCGTCTTCAAGTTTTTTCTTTTCAACCGCTACTACTTGTTCTGGTGCATTTTGAACAAATCGCTCGTTACTCAATTTTTTGAGAATGGAGTTTTTAAACCCTTCCATGTACTCCAACTCTTTCTTGAGCTTGGCTAGTTCTTCTTCAGGACTTACTAAACCTTCTAAAGGAATGAAAAATTGGTCTCCTTTAATGATGAACGTCGCCGACTGATCTTCGTTAGAAGTGAGTTCAAACTGACTCAAAGTAGCCATCTTCATTATCAAACCTGCAAATCTTCCCTTCGAATGGTCGTTACCAGTAAATAGACAGGCTAAAGGTTCCTTTGGCTTTAGGTTATTTTGATTTCTGAAATTACGTACCTGTGAAATGATTTCAAATGCCTCTTCGCTTTCTTGTAGGATATTTTTATCTACAGAAGTAGCCACTGGCCACGATGCATTTATTATACAATCTTCCTCTTTTCGATTGTTAAAAGCATGCCATAATTCTTCCGTTATAAATGGCATGAATGGATGTAATAACTTTAATAATTTCTCGAAGAATGCAATGGTTTGATTATAAGTTTCTGGATGAATAGGATCTCCAAATGGAGGTTTTACCATTTCCAAATACCAGCTACAGAAGTCATCCCACACAAGTTTGTATGTCGACATAAGAGCATCTGAAATTCGGAATTTACTGTAGTGATCTTCAATTTCCAGTATGGCCTGGTTTAGTTTAGAATCGAACCAGTTAATGGCCGCTTCATCCCCTTTTGGAGCATTACTATCCTGTTCCCATCCTTGTACCAATCGAAAAGCGTTCCAAATTTTATTGGAGAAATTTCTACCTTGCTCACAAAGTTTTATGTCAAAAAGCAGGTCATTTCCGGCTGGTGAACTAAATAACATACCTGTTCTTACCGCGTCTGCCCCATATTCTTGAATCAAATCGAGTGGGTCAGGCGAATTCCCCAAGGATTTTGACATTTTTCTACCTTGTTTATCTCGTACTATACCCGTGAGGTACACATCATTAAATGGCTTCTCATCTAAGTATTCATAACCAGCGATAATCATTCTTGCTACCCAGAAAAATAATATTTCAGGGGCTGTTACTAAAACTGCAGATGGGTAATAATAC
>JAHEMU010000016.1 GCA_024643485.1 Cytophagales bacterium | reverse complement strand
AGTAAGTTTTATCCAATCGCCGTGACGCCAATATCCCGGATATTCTTCAAAATAGCTCTCTTTGTATCGCTTGTTACCTTCGTCATTCCAAAAATAAATGGGCATGCTTGGCATGGGTGTGGTAATAACCATCTCACCAACTTCTTCTATTAATGGTTTTCCCTCTTCATCAAAAGATTGAAGATTGCAGCCGAGCGCCCTACATTGAATTTCACCTTTGTACACGGGAAGTAATGGATTTCCACCTACAAATGCACTGCAAACATCGGAGCCGCCACTTATCGATGCTACCCAGATATCTTCTTTTACATGGTCCTTTAGCCATGTGAATCCTTCTGGAGGCAAAGGAGAACCTGTACTTCCTACCGAAATCAGAGAAGATAGATCGAATTGTTTTTTTGGAGATAATTCTGCCTTCAAACATGCAGTGATAAATCCAGCACTGGTCCCGAAATGATTTATTTTTACCTGCTCAGCAAATCTCCATAACTCATTTAATGAAGGGTATGCCGGACTGCCGTCGAAATGCACTTCAGTTCCACCAACTAATAAAGAAGCATTGATGTAATTCCACATCATCCATCCAGTGGTCGTGTACCAAAAGCACCGTTCACCTTTTTTGATGTTGTTGTGAAACCCAATATACTTGAGGTGTTCTAATAATATACCGCCCTGTGAATGAGTAATTGGTTTTGGTAATCCTGTTGTTCCTGAGCTGTATAATACCCAAATGGGATGTGAAAAGGGGACACGTTTAAAATTGATTTCTTCAATAGGATTTTCGAACAAAGAACTCCATGCTATCGATTGATCGCAAACAGGTATATCCGGAATATAATCTAAACAAATGACCTTTTTTAATGAGGGAAGGGCATTTGCAATAGCTTCCGACTCTTCCGTTCGTTGAATCTTTTTTCCGTTATATGTATACCCATTCAAACCGATTAATATACTGGGTTCAATTTGCTGGAACCGATCAATCACCGAATGGACTCCAAAATCTGGGGAAGTGGAAGACCAAACCGCGCCTATTGAATTGCAAGCGAGGAAGGCAATAAGTGCTTCGGGACAATTAGGGAGATAGCCAACGATGCGTTCCCCCGGTTGTATTCCGCAGGATAGAAAATAATTTGCGAGTGTAGCAGTCTTGATTCTTAGTTCTTTCCAGGAAATTTCTTGAAGGTCTGACCACTCATTTTTAAAAATAATAGCAGGAAATTCACTGGTCTCATTTCTGAAAATATGTTCTGCATAATTCAACTCCATTCCGTCGAACCATGAAATTTCAGGCATTTTAGTGCCACTCATTACATTAGTCCATTCGCCGGAAAATTGAACATCAAAATAGGATACAATACTCTTCCAAAAGGTATCTGGATTTTCCACAGACCACTTCCAAAGATCTTGATAGTCTGAGCCGTGAAAAAGTTGTTTATTATTTAACCAAGTGAGATAGTGATAAAGGTTGGAATTATTTTTGAATGCTTCCGAAGGATTCCATAATAATTCAGGTTGTTCACTCATGGTTTTTTAAGATATGTAACGAGGAAACCTTGTCTCTATGCAATTGTTGCGCAAGTTCCTCCATATTATTAAATTTCATATCACCCCGAACCTGGCTAATAAAAGTGATTTTAAGATCACTTGCGTAAATCGATTCATTGAAATCAAAAATATTGACTTCGATATTTCTCGATTTACCATTGATAGTTGGGCGTGTTCCAATGTAAAGCATTCCCTCGAGAGTTTTTTGTTCATGGGAAACCTTCACTGCATACACGCCGTCGGCAGGGATCATTTTGTTAGGTGAATTTACGAAAATATTGGCAGTAGGAAAACCAATTGAACTGCCAATTTTATCTCCATGTATTACTTTTCCAGTCAATTCAAATGGATGGCCCATGAATTGATTTGCGTGAATAATATTCCCTGTGGTTAAGGCATGGCGTATATTTGTAGAACTTATCGCTATGTCATCAATTTCTTCTTTCGGTATTTCCTCAATGATAAAGGGGAATTGTTCTTGATTTTCTTTTAAATACTCGAAACTGCCTTCCCTGTTTTTTCCAAATCGATGGTTATAACCTATGATTAATTTATCGGTTCCTATCTCATTAATTAAAACCTTCTCTATAAATTCATTGGAACTCAATTGTGAAAATTCTTTGGTGAATGGAATTTTCACCAAATGATCAACTCCATGTTTTTCCAATAATGCCGCCTTTTCTTCGAAGGTATTTATCAGCTTAATCTGATCATTTGGATTTAGCACCAATCGCGGATGAGGCCAGTAGGTGAGGAGTACCACTTCTCCATCTTCCTTATCTGCACAGATACGAAGCCGTTGTAAAATTTGTTGATGCCCAAGATGTACACCATCAAATGTTCCACTGGTAACAATAGAATGCTTTATTTTTTGAAAACTGGCGGTATTATTATAAATCTTCATTGTTCTTCACGATATCATCCAACTGCAAAGCATCCTCCACTTTAAAATCTCCTATTTTGGTTCGTCTTAATGCAGACATATAAGCACCAACACCTAATGAATCCCCAAAATCACGAACCAAACTTCTGATATAGGTCCCTTTTGAACAATTCACTTTGAAGTGAACATTGGGTAAATCAATGCTGATTTCAAATTGATAAATGTGGACATTTCTAGGTTCAATTTTGACAGTTTCCCCGGCTCGAGCACTTTTGTAGGCTCTTTTACCATCAATTTTTACCGCAGAATGCTGAGGAGGAGTTTGAGCTATTTCACCAACAAACTGGGCAACGGTCGATTCTATTTGATTAGTTGTTAAATGTCCAATGTCCTTTTCTTCAGTAATTTCAGTTTCAAGATCATGAGAAGGAGTAACCTTCCCTAATACCATTGTGCCTGTATATTCTTTGGGTAACCCCATATACTGGTCAATTTCTTTTGTCTTTTTTCCGGTACATAGAATTAGTAAACCTGTAGCAAGAGGATCTAAAGTTCCTGCATGACCTACTTTTTTTAATTTTTTAGCCCATCTGACTTTTTTAACAATGCCGAAGGAAGTCCAACCCAATGGTTTATCGACAAGTAATACTAATTCAGGATCTATATGTTGAGGAGTGGACATTACCAATAAAAAATCAATGTTATGCTTCCTAAAACAAAGCAGTAGATAGCAAAGTATAATAATTTACCTCGCTTTACTAGTTGAATCATCCATCTGCAAGCGATGATTCCCGATAAAAGAGCCGCGATAAAACCCGCGGATAATGCTAATATCGAGATGGATTCAGAGGTAGTTGGGCTTTCAAAATAATCTTTCAGCTGTAATAATGCAGCTCCTAATATGGGTACTAATACCATTAAAAATGAAAATCGGGCTGCTTTTTCACGACTTACTCCCAGTATTAGGGCCGTTGAAATGGTTGAACCGCTTCTGCTAATTCCGGGAAGTACAGCGATTGCTTGCGAAATACCGATGATAAATGCTTTCCAATAGGTGACTTCACCAGATGTTTCGCCTTTGAAATGACTGAAAAGAAGCAATAGACCGGTAATGAGAAGCATACTTGCTACAAATACCACGTTTCCACCAAAAAATGATTCTATTTCAGATTTCCATAACACTCCTATAACACCAACAGGTATCATAGATAGTGCTAATTTTAAGGTATATTGAGTGCTATCGTTGAATTTGAACGCAAAGAGATCTTTCAAAAGTTCAAGTATATCTTTTCGGAATACAATGATTGTACTTAGAGCAGTTGCGGCATGAACTAAAACAGAAAACAATAGATGGTCGGTGCCTTCGATGCCTAAAAAGAAGGAACCAAGTTCAAGGTGACCACTACTGCTAACAGGTAAAAATTCAGTTAATCCCTGAAGGATGCCAAGAACAATGGCTTCGATTACACTCATTTATCTTTCTGAGGATTATATAAGATGGCGACAATTTCAATGATAAATCCGGCAAAAACCACTAAAGGACCTAAGGTAAGTCCCAAGAATCCGAATCCGTATGGTTCGCTATCAATTGACATGATGATAAAACCTACCACCAAAGTAATTACTCCGGCAATCATCAATAAATAATTTTTTCTTCCAAAAGGCATAATGAAATTTTTTAATACAGTTCGTCAAGTGAAAGTCGGAGGTATTTTTTAACCGCAAAATAAGTACCGCTAAGTCCAACGATAGCTCCCACTACAATGATGCTGCAAAATAATATAATTAGTGATTTAAAGGTATAAAGTAACTCAAGTTCTGGTACATTTTTCTGACCATAAAGAAGAATTCCAAATAAAATGATGGAAGATAATAACCCAGCAAGCATACCGTGTAAGCTACTTCTAAATAAAAATGGCTTTTGGATAAACGATGCTTTGGCTCCAACTAATTGCATACTTCTGATAAGGAAACGCTGGCTAAACAAGGCTAATTTGATCGTGTTATTGATAAGAATGACAACTACAATTAATAATACAAGCGAAAATCCAATTAGAATAATACTGATTCTCGTAATGTTATCATTGATGCTGTTGATCATGTTTTCAACAAAATCTACTTCAAAAACACCACTGATTGATTCAATATCTGCCTTTATTGCAGGTAGGTCTACAGTCTGCTCACTGTTGTAATTGATATTTATTACATAGCTATCTCTCAGTGGATTTTCTCCTAAAAACTCATAGAAATCCTCACCCGTATCTTCAATAAATTGTTTGGCTGCGGTCTCTTTTGAAACAAAGCTCATCACTGGACTTTGATCTTTTATCAAGATATATTCTTTTTCACCAAGTGTTTTCTCTATCAGTTGGCGTTGGTTCTCACTCAGTTCTTTGTTGAGATAAACTTGAATTTGAATATTTTCCTTAACTGCGGTAGAAAGGTTGTTTGATATCATCACAAACAAACCAAAAAGGCCGAGAACAGTTAGCGCAAGAAGCATACTTCCTACTACACTTACGGAAGGGTAACTACCCCATTTTCTTCGATTCACTGAAGCCATAATGATGATTTATTTTTGCAAATATACTATTTATAGTTTAGCCCTTCACTTAAATAGGTACGAATTGGTTCTGACTTTCTATAAATTTCTAATACTTCCCCCATTAAATCATTCCCCGTAATCCTATTGGCAGGTAATTTTTTAAAAAAGTAGAAGTTTTTATTATAAATTAAAGGGACCAATTCAGCTACTTCCATAAACTCAACCGGAAGTCGTTTATTTTTATCTCCGTGAATTTCACCAAATATCGATTTAAATTCTTTGTTTTCGATGAGCTCAATTAGCTCATTTGGATGATCTGCGATATAATGCCTTACACGCGTTAAATCCTCTTTTTCCATTTGATAAATTCCACTATACACGCGAACATCTACGTGATTCGCCTGAAAATAGATTCCTGGATATTTCATGCTTTTCTTTCCTCCTTTACTGATTAGCGCACTCGCATGAATTTTATATGGTGATTTATCTTTACTAAACCGTATATCTCTGTTAATTCTGAAAATAGCATCCTTAGCTTCCATTGGCAATGGCCCTTCTAAATCTGAAATTTCATTGATTAATTCTTGAATAAACCTAATAAAAGGAGCTTTGACACTCGTTTCATATCGCTTTTTGTTCTCGGCAAACCACTCTCTGTCGTTGTTGGCTTCCAATTCTTTGAAAAAAAGTGAAAAATCTTTTGTGAAATAGGACATGATTTTGGCTTGTATAATTAAATTTGGAATAAGAGACACCATTTGTGACTCTGCATATTCTTTTGAATTTACTAAAATTGTATAAATCAACCTATTATGAATGTTACTCGCCGAAATTTTTTAATGAAATTTTCTCTAGGTGCCGGTTTAATGGGCTTACCTGGAAGTGTGTTGAAAGCAGATTCTTTTTCTTTAATCAATGAGATTAATCAGAGAATAACTAAACTCCCTATGGAGGGGACTGTCAATCTGGATTTAAAAGTGGCACCCATTAAGCAGGTTCGTGTGGGTTTTATTGGTTTAGGTAATCGGGGCACTTCGCATGTTGAACATTATGCGGCGATGTACCCTGAAAAGGCTAAAGTTGTTGCTGTTTGCGATGTCCGAAAGGAAATGGCGCAAAGAGCAGCCGATATTTGTAAGAAACTAAATCAAAAAGTAGCAGTTTACAGTGGCACGCTAGACATTTGGAAAGAAATGGTAGAGCGCGACGATATTGATTTAATTATTATAGCAACGCCTTGGGAATATCATGCACCTATGGCCATTGAGGCAATGAAAAGGGGTAAACACGTTGCTTCTGAAGTGCCAATCGCTATTTCTGTGGAGGAGCTTAATGCAGTGGTTCGCACCTCCGAAGAGACGGGTCGTCATTGCATGATGATGGAAAACGTAAATTATGGCAATGAAGAGCTTTGGGTACTAAATATGGTTAGAAATGGAATATTTGGAACCCTTACTCACGGTGAAGCGGCCTATATCCATGATTTAAAAGAACCTTATCTTTTTGGAGATGCATATTATAACCAATGGAGAATACGCCATCACGTAACTACTGATGGCAATCTTTATCCTACGCACGGCTTAGGACCTATTGCTTGGTACATGGACATTCATCGTGGCGATCGATTCGATTACATGGTATCAATGAGTTCAAACCAAGCGTCCCTCACCGAGCACAGTAAAACAGTAGATTCATCCAATGAATTTTATAATCGTGATGACTTTAAACATGGAGATATTAACAGTAGTCTAATAAAAACGGCTTTGGGAAGGTCTATTCTTGTTCAGCACGATGTAGTGACTAACCGTCCGTATAGTAGAATAAATGCATTATCGGGATCGAAAGGGTACCACGAAGGTTATCCGAGTCGGTTATCTGTTAAGGGTATGGGACATGGTTGGTTAGAAGAAGGTGCGTATAAAGAAATGAGGGAGAAGTTCGATCATCCAATTTGGTCGGATCTAAAAGATGAAATTCTTAAATATGGCGGTCACGGTGGAATGGATTTTGTGATGAATTATCGCATTCTGGATTGTCTGAATAAAGGGCTACCATTAGATATGAACGTCTATGATGCTGCAGCTTGGTCGGCAGTCTTTCCACTTTCCGCTTTATCTGTTGAACTGGGAAGTGCTCCATTGAAGTTCCCTGATTGGACAAGGGGAAAATGGAAAGAATCGCGTGACCTTGGTATTATGAAATTTTAATTAATTTTCTTTTGAGCGGTTAATAATGCTGCCTCCCATGGCAGTGTTATTATCCACTCTTTTTGGATTTCCCCAATAGTAAATCTCTCCTCCGAAATTAACTTGTGATTCAAGTTCTTCGGTTGCGTTTAGCTTGATTACTCCCCCCATATTGCATTTTGCATAGGCATTTTTAGTAGTCAATTCTTCTGCATTAATGACTCCACCCATATTACAGGATACATACATTCGTTCTGCCTTTCCAGCTAACTGAACAACAGATCCCATATTCGATTGTAAATCTAATTCATTTACTGAAAGTTGTAATTCAGCTTCAGCGCCCATTGAAAAATCAATTTCTAGCTCATCTCCACTTAAAACATCATTTGATTTAACAATTGCTCCCATAGAAGCATCTATTTTATCTAATTCTTGATAGTATAGGGTAACTTTGATATAATTATTTTTATTGTAATCGCGGTTAAAATTCCATTTTGACTCTAATTCAAATGAAAGTTCACCATTTCTGTTAATAATATCGATATCCTCTTTATCGAAGCCATAAAGTTCAATTACAGTTTCCTTCTCAACACCTTTTATTAAGGTAATTCTAAATGGCCCTTCAATATTCAATTGATGAAAATCGCCTTTGGTATATTTAAACTTATCTTGTGCCTGAGTATGTAAAAACATGGTACACAATAACAGGGCGATTAGGGGTAATTTTATTATCTTTTTCATAAATTATAAATGTTTGACCTTTGTTATAAGATGCATGTGAATACTAAAAGGTTGCAAGCGATATAAAAAACTATAAAAAAAATGAATGAGTCTTTTAAACTAATAGAATGTCCAAGGGATGCAATGCAAGGTTGGGCGAATTGGATTCCTACAGAAAAAAAGATAGCCTACATTCAGAAATTATTAGAAGTGGGGTTTGATACCATTGATTTTGCTTCCTTTGTTTCACATACTGCTGTGCCTCAAATGAAAGACTCAGCGGAGGTTTCATCTGAAATTGCTTCTCCTTTGAATTCGAAGTTATTGGCTATCGTTTTGAATGCTCGTGGTACTGAGCAGGCAGTGGGCTATTCAAATATTAGCCAAGTGGGGTATCCTTTAAGTATTTCTGAAACATTTCAGTCTAGAAATAGTGGGAAATCAATAAAGGAAAGTTTTGAAGTATTGAAGGATATCAAGCAAATAGCCGACCGTGAGAATCGAGAGCTTGTGGTATATATTAGTATGGGTTTTGGCAACCCGTATGGCGAAACCTATAATATTCCCTTGTTAATTGATTTTATAGGGCAGCTTCAAACTATAATATCTCCACATATTCTTTCTGTAGCAGATACAGTGGGAACCGCCACGCCAGATCAAGTATTAAAAACGTTGTCGAAAGTTAATACTGAATTTTCAGGAATGGAGATTGGGGCTCATTTACATTCTAATCCAAAGTATGCTGCAGAAAAAATTCATGCTGTTATTGAATCTGGGGTACGAAGGCTTGACCATGCGATTTTGGGATTTGGTGGTTGTCCATTTGCTGAAGATGACCTCATTGGTAATATTGATACTGAAACCGTTTTGTCCGTTTTAAAACAAAAAGATATTAATGCAGATATTGATTTACAGGCATTTTTTGAATGTATTGAAATAGCTCGCACAGTTTTTGTTTGAAAAACATTACATGTGAATTCATGTCTAGTGTTTATTATGGGAAATTTGTAAAGGAAGTAGTAAATTGAATCAAATTATAATTACATGAAAAGAGTTCTTTTAACCGTGTTGATGGCAGTAAATATTCTGATTTTACATGGTCAGAGTAAGTCGAATGAATATATTCTCAAGGGAAAATCGAATTTGCAGACAGGAAAAATTGTGGATGCAATTAGTGATTTTTCAATGGCTATTGATCAAAATACTAAGAACCAGGAAGCTTATTACTTGCGTGGAGTTGCCAAAACTAAATTGGAAGACCTTCACGGAGCGATGAAAGATTTAAATGGTGCTTTGGAATTACAAAAGCAATTTCCGGATGCCTATTATTCTCGTGGAAATGTAAAATTTGCCCTTCAAGATTACTACGGAGCGATTTCCGATTATAGTATTGCTATCCAACAAGATGATGATCATATTGAAGCTTATTTTCAACGGGGAAAGGCACAACAACAATTATCTGCTTACGAAGAAGCGATTGATGATTGTACCAAAATTCTGGAAATCAATCCAAAAAATATAGACGCACTATTCCTAAGAGGGAATCTTCGGTTAGAATTTGGACAAATTCAAGAAGGCTGCCTTGATTTAAGTAAAGCGGGTGAATTAGGCGATATAAAGGCGTACGAAGTTATTCGTGCTAGTTGTAATCGAAAGATCAAAGACGATAATTAAATCGTTTATCTATACATTACAGCTTTAACAGCATCCACAGTTCTTTTTACATTTGGTAAGGTCGCTTCAATTAAAGTTGGAGCATAACCTAGTGGTAAATCATAGCTGTTTACCCGATGTATAGGAGCGTCTAGATGGTCAAACGCATGTTTCTGTACGTGATAGGTGATTTCAGATGAAATCGCTGCAAGTGGCCACGCTTCTTCAACAATTACTAAGCGGTTGGTCTTTTTCACAGAAGAAACAATGGCTTCATAATCGATAGGACGAACCGTTCTCAAATCGATTACTTCCGCAGATATTCCATCTTGTTGAAGGATTTGTGCTGCTTCTAACGCTATTTTCATGATTTTACCGAATGAGACGATAGTCACATCAGTTCCTTCGCGTTTTATATCTGCTTTTCCAATTGGAATTAAATACTCACCTTCAGGAACTTCACCTTTATCACCGTACATCAACTCACTTTCCATGAAAATAACTGGGTCATTATCACGAATAGAAGCTTTAAGTAAGCCCTTAGCATCATAAGGATTAGAAGGAACTACCACCTTAAGTCCGGGGGTATTAGCATACCAACTTTCGAAATTTTGGCTGTGTTGTGCAGAAAGCATTCCTGCATTTCCTGTAGGACCTCTAAAAACCATTGGGACATTATACTGCCCACCAGACATAAATAGCATTTTTGCAGCACTATTAATAATCTGATCGATAGCAACTAATGAGAAGTTGAAAGTCATAAATTCAACGATTGGTCTCAGTCCGTTCATTGCTGCGCCCACTCCTAAACCGGCAAAGCCAAGTTCAGCAATTGGGGTGTCAATGATTCGCTCAGGACCAAATTCATCCAGCATACCTTGGCTAACTTTATATGCGCCATTGTATTCAGCAACTTCCTCGCCCATTAATAGGACCGCTTGGTCTCTGCGCATTTCTTCTGACATTGCTTCTCGAAGCGCTTCTCTGAATTGAATTTCTCTCATGAAATAAGGGTTTTTATTCGGGCTGTAAAAATACAATTACTCTCGGATTGTACAAAACCTATTAAATAAAAAAAGCCCCGATGACGGGGCTTTTTCCATAATGATATATTTTATGCTTATTTTAGAACAGCAGTGAATAATTCATTTGCAACATAATTTCTGAATTCCAAGTCATTGATTGCTTTCGCTTTCAATTCAGGATCTTTAGAAACCGCTGATTTTAACGAAGCAACAACACCTTGAAGGTTATTGTTTCTCGCTTGCGCTACAGCAGTCGCATAATGAGCTATTGCAAAGTTAGCATCTTGTGAAGTAGCTTCACCGAAAGAGTTAACTGCATTTTGATACTCACCATTTAATAATTGAGCTAAGCCTTTGTTGAAGCTGTTTACTGCACTTTCAGTAGCTGAAGATTCAGTTCTGATTGCACCAGCATAGTCAGCTAACATGATTTGTACTGCACCTTTTACTCCGTTTACACCTTGATTGTCATCAGATGATAAACCAGAAGCTTTTGCTAAAGCTGCGTTAGCTTTAACATAATTTCCTTGAATTAAGTATACAGAAGCAAGGTTTGCTTGAACTTCACCAGAAGCTTTCGCTTTAGCTGCAATGTTCAATTGAGCCTCTGCTTTTTGCGCCATTGCAGCTGCTTGAGCAGGGTTTTCAATCGCCATCGCAACATAAGTAGCTCCTAAGTTATTGTGAGCAGCATAACTACCACTTTTCTTAGTTGCAGCTTCGTAGATTGCAGCTTTCTCTGCTAAAGAAGGAGTTAAAGTACCAGCGTACATTAATTCTTCTTCTGAAAGAGTATCAGCACTAACCTGACCTTGAGTAATTTGCTTAGCTAAGATAGAAATCTCAGCATCTGTTTTCTTTTCTTTTACAGTAAGAATTTCAGTTTTAGCAGTTCTCAATGTAGGATATACCTCATTGAATACTTTTTTGTAAGTACCCAATTTTTTCAATGATTTCTCTTTTTCTTCAAATGAACCACCACCGTTAACGATGTTTAACATTTCAGATTTTTCTTCTGAAGAGATTCCTTCGAATGCAGCAAGTGCATTTTTGAATTCAGTCCAGTCTTCAATGATAGGTTTGATGATAAAGTTGATGCTATCAGCAGATCCTTTATAATCATATTTGTCCATTTGAGATCTGTACCATTTTTCGATAACGTTTGCACGATCTTCTGATAGGCCACTGTTAATTCTTTCAGTACCTTCAGGAGAGTGATTACCAATGATAGTAACAGTTCTTGTTACGTTTTTCTCAGCAATAAATGCTTCGAATTCTTTACCACGATCTGAACTTCTTTCACTCTTTTTAAGAGTAGAACGTCCTTGATCGAAGAAGAAGTTAACTCTTGTAGGAACTAATTCTTCTTGATTGTTGTAGCCATGGCCAGCATAAACTGCATAGTAAGTAGGCTTAACAAGTTTAGAAGTGGTGATGATACCAGGTGCTACCGGCATTCTCACTGTTTCTTCTGCTGCATCTGGTTTTGCAGGGTTGGTTGCAACACCTTGAACTTCAACACTACCTGGCTGTGACATTCCTGCAACATACGGGAATGAGTAGCTCTTTGATTGTCTTGGCTGCTCAGTGCTTGCGTTTGGATAATCTTGAGAACGGAATTCAACCGGCTCCAATGTTACTTCCTGTTCTCCGTACTTATAGAAGGTATTTACGGTATATACCAATTCCTTCTTAAGCATTTTAACTGGCAAGTTAACTGACATGTCAAAATTAACAGTATCCGCATGCACTTCAAGTGGATTTGGATTAACCTGCAATTGCTGTTCGTTAGCTAGCTTAGTCATTTTTTTCAGAGAATTACAGCTTGACGCTGCAATTAATCCCGGAAGTAAAAAAGCGTAAATTAATTTTTTCATCTGCTTTTCTAGTTTTAGTCTTCGTTTAGTGTCTGCAAAACTATTGTTATAATAAATAGAATGCAATTTTCAGTGAAAAAATTACTGTAAAAATTTAACTTTTAAAAGGAAATCGTTGCTAACTTTGTAGCAATTGCACATCTTTTAGTTAAATTTAGATGAAATAGAGGTTTTAGACGATGAAAAAACTACAAGGATTTTTTGAAAATTATGCATTTGGGGTATGTACTCGGTTGGGAGAGAAGCTCGGAATTGCTTCTAATAGCATCCGATTGTTTTTTATTTACACTTCTTTTTTAACTTTTGGTTCCCCAGTGCTTTTATATCTCGCCCTGGCATTTATCATGAATATCAGAAAGAATATGCGAAAGCGTAATCCGGTTTGGTACTATTAATTTTTAGGCAGTTCACTAAAAACCTTTTTCCTTTTTATATAAAACTGAAAAAGAATTGATTTAGGGTAAATTGTTTCTGAAAATGAATCGGAAGGTTGAATCAATTCTCGTTGGCTTATTAAATTAGATTTTTCAGCATTAATTTCTCGATACGCTTTTACAACCGCAGTTGCTAGTTTCGTTTGACCTTTTAATAAAAATTGAATGGCAGCCACCATATCGAGGAAGAATCGAATTCTCAATATTTTTTGTCGTTCGCTTTCCGGTAAGTTTTTTATTAAGGTTCTGAGGTTATTCCTGAAATTCAGAAAGGTTTTTCTAGGGTTATTGTAATCTAATGTTCCCCCTCCAAGGTGATAAATGCTGGATTCACCACAATAAAATATTTTGAAGCCTTTATGTTGTAATCGCCAACACAAATCAATTTCTTCCATATGTGCGAAATACGAGGCATCAAACCCACCAACTAACTCAAAGGCTTGCTTTTTGATAAATAAACAAGCACCTGTTGCCCAAAAGATAGGGTAGGAGCCGGTATATTGACTTTCGTCTTTTTCTAAATGCTGAAAAATACGCCCTTTGCAAAAAGGATATCCGTATTTGTCCATCATTCCTCCAGCAGCACCCGCATATTCAAAGTATTCTTTTTGACGATATGATAAAATTCGAGGTTGGGCAGCCGCTATTTCAGAATTGGAATCCATCAGCTCCAACACTGGGTCAATCCAATTTCCAGTAACCTCAATATCGGAATTTAAAAGAATAAGGTATTCCTCTTCAATTTGACTGATTGCTTTATTATAACCACCACAATAACCGTGATTATCTTTAAATTCAATGAGTTTAACTTGAGAATAATGTTTGTTGAGGAAGGCAACAGATTCGTCGGTACTGCCATTGTCTACTACTATAATGGAATGATTTCCACTGTGTTTCACTACCGAAGGAAGAAATTCTTCCAAATGGTGAACTCCATTATAATTGAGGATAACTACGGCAGCCTTTGGCATTATAACATACTTCCTAAATCAAATCCAGGAATGTCTGGTATTACTCCCTGGGTCGATTTCTTAATTTCTTGTTTAGCCAGTACATCAACTTCTTGTAGTGCATGATTTATTGCAGCAACAATTAAGTCTTGTACCATTTCCTGATCAGCAGGCACAAACATGTCCTTGTCAACTTGTATGGAAACAACTTGCTTCTTCCCATTGACAACCGCTTTTACCATTCCTCCTCCAGCTTCTCCTTCGGCGGTAATATGAATAAGGTTTTCTTGAGCTTCTTTCATTTTATCCTGAAGTTCCTTCACCTTACCCATCATTTTCATCATATCGAACATAATGCGTGTGTTTAAGCCACAAATTTTATTTAATTAACTCAGTTATACAACGGTTTTTTGCAATTTTAGTTATTTTCTAATCAAAGCGATAAAGCCGGAAACTTCCCAACTTCTATTCGCCAAATCAGTCAATTCGATATTGTATGCGTATGAGCCCGTTGGTAGTAAATTCCCATTGTAGGTACCGTCCCATCCAACCGATTTATCACTGGAGTTGAAAATAAGCTGCCCCCACCGATTGTAAATGGTAAGTCTGAATTGCTGAATAAAAGTGGTATAAACTAAAAACTCATCGTTTAACCCATCGCCATCAGGGGTGAATGCTTGCGGTCTGGATACCGTAGCATTTTTAATGCCTGCAACTAAATTCGAATACGAAGCCTCTACTCCAGCTTCATTTGGAATGGCGTAAATCCGATAATAAAACTTTTGCTCTCCGTTTTCTGATGTGTCAGTATAAGTTGTTGAATTGCTTAAATAGGTAGTGATTAAATTCCCATTTAAATCAAATTTTTCTATGCGATAGGTACTTATACCATTACTATATCCGTCGTAGGAGTTCCAATTTAGGCGAATGCTATTATCCGACAATATTTTTGTTGATACAATTATTGGACATACCACTGATGAAAAAGCTACAGATTGAGTGCACTCTTCTTGAAATCCAATGCTATAGCAATGACTTTTATTCAATGACCAACTGTCAGAATAACTATTTAAAGGAGTACTAAACTTTTCAGTAATAAAGGAGCCTGAAGTTGATCGCTTTATATCATAGGAATCAATAACATTTCCCGGTGGGGGAGTCCATTTAATTTGAATGCTTTTGCCGTCAATTTGGGTTACAATATTACTAATTGCAGTTGCTGGTGTGTTGGAAAAGGAAGTCCCACATCGGTCAATACTTACGCTGTTGTTGCTATTTGGGTAATTTGCAATGATTTGATAACAGTAATCAATGTTGCAGGATATGTCGGTGTCTGTATATGATTTTTGTGTGGTAGAAATGGAACAATCTCCATCTTTACAAATGGTATAATCCACCACAGGTCCTCCGTTTTGCCAGGTTAGTACATTCCTTCCGTCTTGGATGGAAAGATCAAATTTCACTGAACATAATACATTGGAGTAGGTTCTTGAGTTATTGCATGGGTCGAAGCTGGCGATTCGAAAGCAATAATATGAATTGTCTGTATTATAAGTGGCTGAGCTCAGCTGAACGGCTCCCGATTGATCCAAATCTTGAACATATTGAAAGGCCCCGGTTCCATTATTAGAAACTTCCAATTCAAGTGCCGTATTTAGAACAGGGGTATAATTGAGATCAATCGTCTGTTGATCTAAAACAGTCACTTGAGATAAATTAGAGGGTGTGAGGACGTTGATCGTTGAAAAACTCGTCACATTCGCGTTGCAATTGTCCGCTGAAGCATTATTTCGACCCCTTACGGATATGTCATAGGTACCTGGTCCTCCGAAAGTGTATGGAGGAACAGATCCACCTTGGCTAATTACACTTTCAATACTTCCATCATTCAAAAAATCAACGACATATTCATCGTAATTCAAATCTGTGATATTGATGGTTGCTTCATTAGAAGAACATAATTGGATGTCAAATTGGGGCGGTAAATTTTCTACAACAGTGATCGTCAACTGGTCTGTCCTAGGAATCATGCTTTGATAATCGATTTCTATGAGGTAGGTGCCTGCTGTATTGTAAGTATGAGTATACACACCTTGTCCTGCTGCACCATCACCGAAACGAACATCACAAGGGCAACTAGCGCCCAATAAATTGGTAATAGTAATATCAAAGGGAGCACAACCACTTATTTGATCTACTTCGAATCGACCAAGTGTACTGCTATATTGACTATTAGCGGTAAACCCTATCAGTAAAGTGAAAATAGTTAATATGATACTCCGGCAATACTTCAATCCAATTGTTGTTTTAATAGAAATTGTTCTGCCTTAATTAAATCATGGTGAAGAATTCGATCTACTTCAATAAACGGTACTTCATTCCTGAAATTGTGAACAAAGTCCTCTAAAAAAGGCGAGGTTTTTAATGGGCGTTTGAAATAAAGAGCTTGAGCTGCGGTAATTAGTTCAATGGCTATAACTCTAAAGGAATTATGAACCACCTTTGTTGCCTTCATAGCAGCGTTCGCGCCCATACTCACGTGGTCTTCTTGTCCGTTTGATGAAACAATAGAATCAATACT
>JAHEMU010000277.1 GCA_024643485.1 Cytophagales bacterium | reverse complement strand
TTCCACTAATCCATTGATGTAAGGGGTTACTTGGTAAATATTTCCATTATCGTAAAATTGTTTGCCTTCCCCAATTTTAACACCATTATCATATTCCAACTCGATGCGCACCTGGCCATTGCGGTAATAGTTAAAAGCTTTGCCGTGTTTGTTTTTACCCAAAAAGGGAATTTCGGTTTTTAAGGTTTCTCCGTCTGGCCAATATTCACGTTTATATTCAATATTGGGATCTTCTGATTTTTTCGAATTCCCAAATTCTGGAAGTTTAAGTTTGCCACAAGAAAAGGTAGTAGCAAGCAGAACAAGGACAAGGAAGTTAGCTATTGTTTTCAATTGAAAAAGTTTAAAATGGCAGGGAAAATAGTAAATCTGCAGCTGAGCGACAAATAGTTTATCTTTTAATTAAATACGTGATATTTGTAAAAATTATAATTCATCATTTTATGAAGCGGTTTTTTATTGTCGGATGCCTGTTTATGTTTACTTTATCTGCCTATTCTCAGAGTTATGGATCTACTCTGGGTCTGAGATTAGGAAACGATAAAATCAAACGTACCGCTGGAATTACTTTTCAGCAGCGACTAGCAAAGAAGGTAACATTGGAAGCCATTTTGCAATCTGATTTTAAACAAAATACGACTGCTCACACGATGGTGGCCATGCATCAGGGAATACTCACACGACGATTGAATTTTTATGTTGGAACCGGATTGTCTGTTGGTAAAGAGGAAAGTGAAGAAAAGGACCCGCAAACTCAACAAATTATTACAACCATAGGAAATTCAACAGTGGGTGTAGATTTGGTTACAGGACTTGAGTTAACATTAGTCGGATACACGGTTACACTCGATTATAAGCCGAATTTCAATATGGCAGGAAGGAATCCGTGGTTTGTAGGACAAACAGGAGTTTCAGTTCGTGCCGTAATTGTAAAAGGCACTGCCTACAATAAAAAGCAAAGAAAAAAAGCGCGTGAGAAAAGAAAGAATGATCGGGAAGATAAAGTTTGGATGGAATGGGGTAAAAACTTGAAAGGAGATAAATAAAGAAAACCCCACCCGATAAATAGTCATATCGGATGGGGTTTAGCCTAGTTATTCAACCAAGCATTTCTTCTATCCTCCATTTCTTTCGATATTTTTTTCCCAGAAGTTTCAACAAGTTGAGTCTTTTTATCCGGGTTTGATCCTAAAACCAATATAGTGTCCACCGTTCTTCCAAAACGTTTTACGGTTACTTTTACCTTATTCCCAGGTTTTTCCTTTTCAAATAGGGCATTCGAATCGGTTCCTTCTTTAATATCCTTTCCATTAATTTTTAGTAGAACATCGCCTTTCATCCATCCAGCTTGATAGGCAGGGCTATTTTCTAATGGATTTGATACCACTTCAATAACACCGCTTCTAGTATTTAAATAGGTCCCAGTCCAAGGCTCATTACTATTTTCTCTACTATAATCTACCCCTACGGAAGCAAGTAATTTTTGATAGTCTGGCATCTTGCTGGAATAGATATAATCGGTGAAAAATTTATTGCCAAATTCTTGACCCGCGTATTGTTCTAGAGCAGCCTGAAGTTCTTTAACGGAATAGGACTGTTCTGTTTTCCCATAGAGTTGCCATACCTTTTTCATAAAATCATCCAATGATAGGCCTTCTTTCATGTTCCGCAATTCTAAGTCCAAAGCCAAACCCAACACACTACCATAGGTATAATACGAAATAAACATATTTTCTCTATTTACCGGATCAACCGAAGTGGCAGCATCCACGAAAGGAGCTTGATAACTCATTTCAATTGGATTGAAGTATTTCCTGGCCGGCGAGTTTTCTACAAAATTCAATCCCCATTTCAGCCCTTCCACATATTCTTCTGATGAGATTAATCCAGCTCTTTTAAGAAACAAAGAGGTGTAATAACTAGTAAAACCTTCAGCAAACCACAATTCTCCCGACATATTAGCTTCTTCATAATTAAACGGCTGAAGACTTCTTGGACGTATGCGCTCCACATTCCATGAGTGGAAGAATTCGTGGGAAACTGTTCCAAGGTTTCCTTTCATCCCACCGTTTGCGAGCGATCGGGTTGAGGTTATGATGGTAGAGTTTCTGTGTTCCATTCCATCGCCTGAAGCATTCGGCATATAACATGCTAAAAAGGTATACACCCCGAAGTCATAGGTTGGGAATTCATCAAAAACTTGTTGTTCGGCGATCACAATTTTCTTTACACTTTCAACATAAGCAGCGGCCTCTGCATCAGTTCCTTCATGATGTAATACAAATCGAAAAGTAGCTGGATGATTTTCAGAGACCTTCCACTCTGCCAGATAAAAATCGCTTAATTCCATAGGGCTATCCATGAAATAGTGTAATTCTGGAGCCCAAAAGGTGTTATTGCCAAGATCTTTCATTTGAGTGGCAACTTTCCATTTTGGTTGAGTAGTTAAATCATAACTTACTTGAATAGGTCGGTGAGCCAATGATGGAGCATACATAAACGTAGCAGGAATATTTAAGTGGGCATGCGTATCATCGATTTGAGAATACGTGCCGTCGCCCCGATCGCCAAATACGGTATAGGTAACATGAACTTCACCGTCGTGTCCTGAAATCATCCAAGAATATGGATCAGGGCGAGCGATTTCCAAGGCGTTCCCTTTTGAATCCGTCGCCGAAACGCCGTACACATTTTTTGCAAATTCATGGATGGCATATCTACCTGGAGAGGTGCGGCTCATCCGCACTTCAAGTGGGCGTTCGGGAATATCTATAAAATGTGCTACGATGGTAGCTTCATGATGAATGGCTTTTTCAAAACTTACTTGATACGAAGTTTGTGTTTGGCCAAAGCCAAAGGTCAAACAAGCTAGGAAACTTAAAAGAGTAAAAATTGCTTTCATATGTTAGGGGTTATTTTTGTTGTTTTGCCCATTTTTTTGCGAAATAGGTAAGTATAATGTCCGCTCCAGCGCGTTTAATACTAAGTAATGTTTCATTCATTGCAGAGTTGTAATCAATCCACCCTTTTTCAGCTGCCGCTGCAATCATGGCATATTCACCGGACACATTATATGCGGCGATTGGTAAAGAGTAGTTATCTTTTAGAAGACGAATTATATCAAGGTAAGCCAGAGCAGGTTTTACCATCAGGAAATCAGCTCCTTCTTCCACGTCCAAATCGGCTTCAATTAGTGCCTCATTCCGATTGGCCGGATCCATCTGATAGGTTTTTTTATCGCCTGATTTTGGTGCAGAATCCAACGCATCACGAAATGGACCATAAAAAGCACTGGCATATTTTGCGGTATAAGACATGATACTCACATCTTTAAAACCATTGGAGTCAAGCATATCCCGAAGGTACCCAACTCGGCCATCCATCATGTCACTGGGACCTAAAATATCAATACCAGTTTCCGCTTGAGCTAATGCCATTTTACCCAATATTTCAAGGCTTTCATCATTGAGTATTTTACCGTCTTTTACTAAACCATCATGGCCATCACTACTATAAGGATCCATTGCAACATCCGTCATGATACATGCCTCAGGAAAAGTTCTCTTGATTTCTTTTAGTGCTTTCAAATAGAAAAATTGAGGATCCCAGCTTTTGGTAGCATGGGTATTTTTATGATGTTCTTCCACCACAGGAAATACATCAAATGTGTGAATTCCAAGTGTTAGGCATTCTTCAATTTCTTTCAAAAGAGGCTCTATGCCTAGTCTGAAGATACCCGGCATGCTATTTACTTCAATTTTTCCAGTGGGTTTTTCCAGTAAAAACAAAGGAAAGATCAAATCGTCGGTATTTACCTTTGTTTCCTGCACCAGGGCCCGAATATTTCCTGATTTTCTATTTCTTCTAGGTCTTCGATCCATTCGTTCAAATTTTGGCAAAGGTAAAGAATATTAGATGATTTGAGTCCCAAAAAGCGCTAAAGCTAATCATTTTGCTACTTTATTTCTTTTTAATGACCGATTCATATTTTTCAATCCATTGTTCCATTGTGATTTTTGAACATAATTCGCCGATCAATTGAAAAGGAATATGTTCTTCTTTTTTAAAACGAATGCAACTTTTCCCCATGTCCAATTTAATGGTAGTGTATTTTTTATATTCCGAAGTAAACCATTCCAAAAGTGGAGGAGAAGAATAAATTCCCATATGGTATAATGCAACGAAATTTTTTTGAGAAGCAAGGTTAATAAATGGAAGAGGTAAAGAAGGGTTGCAATGATATCCCTCAGGATAAGTGTCAAGAGGAACGACATATCCAATCATGCCATACCCTATTGTTTCTGAAAAACCTTTCGGTAGGTTC
>JAHEMU010000276.1 GCA_024643485.1 Cytophagales bacterium | reverse complement strand
ACCCGCCTCCACTGAAAAAGAATCCGAAATGAAGCCCTATGAAAATTCACCCTCCGACGATAAAGAAGCTATGCCCCTACAAGCGCCACGAATATCCGTTTTACCTTTTGATACGGAAAAGCAATCCGTTCAATTTAATATTAACGACTATTCGGAGTCTGTGGAAGACGATGGCTATCTCATCTACCAGAAAATCGGTGAAGACAGTATATGGTATCAACTTTCGCAAATTGGAATAATCCGCACCCGCTCCTTTCAAGTGGAAGTACCTTTAAAATCCGATGTTTTTTACGGAATAAGACAATACAAAAACGGGAAAATCAGTCCTTTCAGCAATATCATTCATTTGCAACCACCTCCTCCGAATCTACCTTCACCTGTAATTACACGAATTAGTAAGCAAAATGGTAAGACGTGGGTGGAGTGGGCTTTTCCCAAAGATATCGAAGGGATAAAAGGGTTTCGAGTAATTATTGATGGTGAAATTGTTGGAGAAGCTGGGAAGGAGGTTAGGTCGTTGGAGGTGGAAGGAATGGGGAAAATGGAGGTGAGGGGGTATTAGGGGGGGGGATATATCGCGGTGGATATGTTAATTCGATATGTTAATTCGATATATTAATTCGATATATCACTGCGGATATATCACTACGGATATATCGTTACGAGGATTTTGCGAATTCTTTTTTATCAAGGATTTCAAATCGTGAGAAATTGGAGATGTATTCTGGGATCATCTTTTTGATGGCGGAAACGATTTCCATTTCATCGCCTCGTGAGATGATGGCTTGAAGTCCTTCGACAAAGTCTTTCACGGTTTCGAAGTTATACTCCGCCACACGCGCAATCATAATTTTGTTGTGGTAGGTGGCAATGGTATTTTCCTGCGTATTTAATAATTCTTCGTATAACTTCTCCCCTTCTCTAAGACCCGTGAATACAATATCGATGTCCTTGCCAGGTTCTAATCCAGAAAGCTGAATCATTTTCTTAGCCAAATCCAATACTTTCACGGCTTTACCCATGTCGAAGATAAAGATTTCACCTCCATTGCCCATAGCACCCGCCTCCAAAACAAGTTGGCAAGCCTCAGGGATGGTCATAAAGAAACGTGTAATCTCCGGGTGCGTCACCGTAATTGGTCCGCCTGCTGCTATTTGCTTGGTGAAAAATGGAATCACCGATCCGTTAGACCCTAAAACATTCCCGAATCGAGTGGTAACAAAGGAAGTATTTGCCAGTCCTGACTTTTGTAAATAGTTGTTAAGAGATTGAATATAGATCTCCGACATTCTCTTCGATGCACCCATTACGTTGGTAGGGTTCACCGCTTTGTCAGTGCTGATGAATACCATTTTCTTCACGCGGTTTTCCACACAAAGATTGGCAATCACTTTACTTCCCAATACATTGGTATTAAGTGCTTCTGAAGGGTTAGCTTCCATCATGGGCACGTGTTTATAAGCAGCGGCATGGTATAGAATGTCCGGCTTGTATTCATGGAACAATTGCTGCATTCGATCATAATTGGTAACGTCACCAATTACAAACTTTAAAGGGATCATTTGATCCTCATGAACCAATTCTCGTTCCAGTTCATATAAGGCCGATTCTGCCTGGTCGATCATTACCACTTGACGAGGGCCAAAGCGAAGCACTTGGCGGACAATCTCAGAACCAATGGAACCCGCGGCTCCAGTGATAAACACACTTTTACTAAAGATATCGTTCCTAATATTTTCCTTATCCAATTTTATAATATCCCGATGCAGCAAATCCTCAATTTTCACCTCTTTAATCTGACGAAGAGAAAGCTCTCCCCTCACCCACTTCTCTACAGGTGGTACGGATTTTACTTTGATATGTTCCTCCAAACAAATATCCACCATATCATTTTTACGCTGTACAGGAAGTTCTTTAATGGAGATTATTAACTGAGTGATTTTTAAATCTGATATTAATTCTTTTAAATCCTTGGCATCAAAAATTCGAGTACCGTCTATCAGTTTGCCAATTTTATGGTCGTCATCTTCCAAAAACGCCACCACTTTAAGCGTTTGGTCGTTGTCGATGACATGTTTAGTAATTAATCCTGATTGTCCGGCACCAAAAATGGCCACATTCTCCATTTTCATTAGAGATCGCTTATAGAACGAGAAAATGTTTTTTACAATCAGGCGGTAATAGAAAAGAAAAAGAAGCGAGTTGATAAGAGTAATGATAACAACTGAGTTAGGCACTAATTGTTGTCCGAATGCCATTAAAAACCCCCATGAAGCCATAAAGGTAAACACCATGGCAATTACTGAGGTATAGACGATTCGCAGTCCATCCTGAAGACCGGTATAGCGAATGATGCCACGATAACTTTTGGTGAGGAGTACGGCGCAGAGACCGGCAAGGACGGCGGTGATTACTCCACGTTCAAACTGCCATTTATCCAATTCATTTAACTCAAAATTAAACCGCAGTAAATAACCTAGAATTGTGGAAGCACCAATCACCATCATATCGAGGATGACCACTATCCACCGAGGTAGGATACGCAAGGTTTTTATAAAACGGATCATGACAAAGAAGGGAGAATGTTATTCTCCCTTTTTATTTTCTCTTAATTTCTTTATTCCGAAGGCAATACCAGCAGCTGCGAGAATTCCAATTCCACCGTCGATGGGAACGCCATTACAAGGCGGTGCTGGACAAGGTCCATTCCCTCCTCCCGGACCACCACCGCTGGGTTGAGCCCAAACAAAAGCAACCGACAGTACAAAAAATAGAATGGCCAATGTTCTCAAAACAGACTTATTCATAAAGATATACTAGTTTTTGATAAACTTAGACTGCAATGTACCGCTCTTATCGGTAATATTCAAGAAATAAATTCCTTTATTCAAATTAGAAACATCTAACTCAACCTCTCCATTGTACAATTCTACCTGTTTCTTAATCACCACCTGTCCCACTTGGTTTATTACTACAACATCCAATTGTTGCGAATCAAGAGAAGTTTGAATGGTAATATGATCTTGAGCAGGATTAGGATAGAAAGAGATTGATTTTGCATTTAAGTCATTAACCCCTGTAACTTTAGCAGTATTAAAGAATAATTTAAATCGCTCCGCTCCATAGGAATTCACATCCGAAGTAACATTGAATGTATATGAATTATCCATGTTAAGGTCAATCTGCTTTCCTTCGTATAAATCAATCAATACAACATTCGAAGCACTTGAGAATGTCTCCAAACCTTCAAAATTAAAGGTATAAGATCCTGGCTCCACATTGGTAAGATTCATAGGAATACTTACTTCATTTTCAGTATCAAAAGCTCCATAAGCATTTAAATTCAAATCATGCCCAGATGTTGCTTTAGTTGAAATATTAAATATAGCATTGGGTAATTTCAGCGCATCATTTTGATAATCAAAATCAGATGAAGCTTCTGGTTTAAACCAAAGGTATCCGATATCTTCATTATTATTCGCATCAGTCAATGAGTATACTAATCTATTTTCATACTCCTCTTCAGTTCGCAACATTGACGTTGCCGTTGATACGCGATCAGCAGCGAAAAGGGTGATTTGATCTCCATCAGTTCCTCCGTTTTGTATCCAGAAACTTTGTCCAGGAGCAATTACAGGAGAACCCGCACCAGAACCTCGAGAAACGTATGCTGAACCATTCCAAACCTGAACTGTATTGATTGACTTCCCAGACCATGAAATGCTAGATAAATATGGATTTCCAACAAAATTCCAACCGTCTAAAGTTGCATCACCGATGGCTGTCGTGTTCCGTAGCGTATAAACAAAAGAATTACCTGTAAACACATTTCCTGTAATCGAAATAGAAAGATCACCAGCATCTGTATAAACTGAATATCCTCTTCCATTTACTAAATTAGAAGCGACATATCCACCAGAGTAAGAAGGATACAACCAACCATCATACGCCGGTCCATTGGTAACTCCTTTTTGTGACTCATCAAAATAAGCAATTTCAGTACCATACGGCATTGCAATACCACTACTCACTAAACCTGTAGTAGAAGCGGTAGTCAGTGGTACAGAGATATTCCTCCATCGATCCGCAGTAGCTCCGAAATGTCGTTGCCAAGTAACAGGGCCCGTTATTGAACCTGAGCCAAGTAAATTTGCACTTGCACTGGCTGATGTCGATAGGAATGTTAATCTTGAAGCGGTGGCATTTGTATTCACTACTGATCCACCAGAAAGAGTCATGGTACCTGCAACGGCAATTCCATTTCCAGTAAGTGAAATAGCTCCATTCGTCGTTATATCATTAAAATTAGTGGTAGCACTACCTGAGACCGTTGAAGGGCCT
>JAHEMU010000275.1 GCA_024643485.1 Cytophagales bacterium | reverse complement strand
ACCCCCACCAATGTTAATTTTTCAGAAGGGTTTCCATAAAAGTTAGAAGCAACCCTTGCTAGTGCTTCATTTGTATCTTCCGCCGCTACGAATGCAATTTCATCTGGCGATCCTGTTGGGATTTCATTACATAGAATTGCTGAAGCTCCTTGTTTTATTGCCTGAGGAATAAATTCATGTCCGTCCTGAGCCACCCCTTTGATGGCTATAAAGAGGGTTCCTTTTGTCACTTGTCTACTATCAAAGGTGATATGAGTAATTTCCGTACTCATATTCCCAAGTGAGGCAGTAATTGAAACCCGATATATCAATTCGCTGAGTATCATAGATCTAGGTTTAGGTCAATTACTGAAAAATTTCTTGCCTGTGCACCTGGGAGGATCGACTGAGAAGTCACTCGCCCTCTACCATGAGATTCCACACGAATTCCTGTGGATTCTAATAAATATATTGCATCTCTAAGGGTCATTCCTACTACATTTGGAATGGTTCCAACCTTCGAGTTATTAGATACTAATTGCACTGCATTTCCTTTGATTTGCGTTTTCACCCATGTTTGATCGGTTTGTTTGTGATTACTCACTCCAATCGCATTGCAAATCATTTCAATTTCTTCCGCATTTCCAGAACGTATTACTGGAAAAACGCCTGTGTTTTCAACCAATTTATTTACAGCGAACACTTCGTGCAATTCGAGGTCTCTGGCGTAGATATTATCTGCGATTTCTTTAAATACCGGTGCCGCCACGTTGCTTCCATACTGTCTCCAACCTTTCGGATTTTTAATCAGTACGATGGCGCTATATTTTGGTTTATCTGCTGGAAAATACCCAGCAAACGAAGTAATGTACCTAGCGGAGTAGGTACCTTCATCTAAAATTTGTGCGGTTCCGGTTTTACCTGCTATTTTATAATGAGTTCCTTTGATATTCTCTGCTGTTCCATTCTCCACAACCCCTTCCAGCATCATTTTTAGCCGGTTTAAGGTTTTTTCAGAGCATATTTTTTCATTTAACACCTCTGTTTTAAACCTTTTAACTTTGCTATCGGTATAACCCATTTCAGAAACAATGATTGGCTTTATCATTTTTCCATTGTTAGCCACGGCGTTAAATAAGGTCAGCGTATGCAAAGGTGAAACCTCCAAACCATAGCCATGAGCCATCCAAGGAAGAGTGATGCCACTCCAACCTGGCTCTCCTGGCCGAATTACCTTTGGAACTCCCCCACCCTTAATTTGAAAATCAAGTGGTTGAGTCATGTGAAGTTGATCGAGGTATTGAATAAACTTTTCAGGCTTCAGTCCAAAATGTTCCTCTACTAATTTCACCATCGCGACGTTTGAGGATTTTTCAAACGCTTCCTTGATGGTTAATTTACCCCATCCACCTTCGTGATGATCCTTCACCCTATTATTATATATTTTATATTCACCGTTTCCTGTATCAATGCTATCCCCTAGTGAAATATTGGTTTCTTCCAACAATGCAAGCATAGTCGCCAGTTTGATGGTAGATCCCGGCTCGTGTAAACCACCAATGGCATAATTATAAGTTTCATTATAAGATTCACCTACTTTAGATAAATTTGAAATCGCTTTTATCTTACCAGTAGAAACTTCCATTACAATAACTAGCCCGTAATCTGCTTGATGTTCCATTAACGATCTACGAAGGGCTGTTTCTGTTACATCCTGCAAATTCACATCTAAGGTAGTGTGGATGTTCATTCCATCTTCCGATTTCACTTCATCACCATCGAAGAGCGGCTTCCAGTTACCACCAGAAAGTTTTTGGAACATTGCTTCGCCGTCTTTTCCTGCCAATTCAGAATTAAAGCTGTATTCCAAACCAGCACCACGTTGATTTTCATTAATAAATCCGACGGTACGATCACTCAATTGATTAAAAGGTTTAAACCGACGGTCTACCTTTTCAAATATCACTCCACCTTTATATCGACCTTCTCTGAATATTGGCCAATTTTCGATTTGTTTTTTATTGTGATAGGTAATTTGTTTTCGATTGACGAGGACATATCGTTTATCCTCTTTTCTAGCATCGAGCAACATGTTTTTGTACGAATTCACTGAACGGTCGCCAAAAAATTTAGCTAATTGAATAGACAAGGAATCCACTCCTTTTTTAAACACCTCATCACTTGGTACCGTCGGGTCGAAAGCTACCTGGTAAAAAGGCAAACTTGTGGCAAGTAAACTCCCGTTATCTGAGTATATATTGCCACGGGTAGCTTTGACCGGACGAAACTGAAAGGTAAACTTATTTGCTTTTTCTCTCCACATCTCGCCTTGTACCCACTGAATGGTATTCAATTTCACCACGATTGCCAGGGCAAACACGAACATCACCAAAAAGGCGATCCGAATTCTTAGCACTATGGATTTTTTAATATTCACTCAGTTATTACGATTTTTTGTGGAGGTTCAATACTTTCAACGAGGCCAAAAGGACGAACCCTTTTAGCAACTTCAGACTGTTTTCCGGAAAGCATAAATTCGGCCTTCATAGTGGTATAATCGGCACGTAAATCTTCTACTTCCTTTTCCAGTTTATTAATATTTCTGATTGATTTTTCAGCGTAATGGCTATTCCAGATATAAATCAGGGCGATAAAGAATAAGAACAGTATTTTTGAGAAATATTGAACGGGCAGACCATCCCTCAGCCAGGAATTCATCCCGAATGCATGTTCCACCGAAGTGAACAATGTTTTTTTCTTTTCTCCTTTTATTCTGTTGTCAGCCATTATTTCGAATTCCAATTCTAAGTTTAGCACTTCTTGATCTCGGATTTTGCGCTATTTCAGATTCTGAAGCAACGGCGGGTTTGGATGTCAAAGGATTAAATGGCCTAATGATATTACCATAAAAATCCTTTTCGAGCTTTCCCTCGACATTGCCTGTTTTCAACAGGTTTTTCACCAAGCGATCTTCTAGAGAATGATAGGACATGATTACCAATCTTCCACCTGGCCGAATTACCTCACCACATTGTTCCAGAAATTCTTTAAGAGCAGCCATTTCATCGTTTACGCCAATTCGTAACGCTTGAAAAACCTGCGCATAATATTTAAATTCCTTCCCTCTGGGGGCGATAGTTGAAAGTACGCTTGTGAGCCTCATTGTAGTGGTAATGGGCTCCTTTCTGCGTTCCCGAATAATGGTTGCTGCCAGTGTTTTGGCGTTTTTTACTTCGCCGTAGATACCGAACAACTTGTGTAACTGATCTTCTGTATAGGTATGAAGTAATTTAGCAGCGGTCAAATCAGCATTCTGATCCATCCTCATGTCCAACGCTCCATCGAAACGAGTAGAAAACCCGCGCTCTGGAGTGTCAATTTGATGGGAGCTTATCCCCAAGTCCGCCAAAATTCCATCTACCTGACCAGATCCATTCACTCGTAAGAATCTTTTCAAATACCGAAAATTCGCATAACAAAAAGTAAAAGAACTATTTTCAATTTTATTGGCATTTGCCAGTGCATCACTGTCCTGATCAAATGCGAACAACCTTCCTCCGTTTAGCAGCTTCAATATTTCCATTGAATGGCCGCCACCTCCGAAAGTTGCGTCAACGTACTTGCCAGTTGGCTCAATTGCTAACCCTTCAAGACACTCTTGAAGCATAACTGGAATGTGATATTGGTTATTCTCACTTTTCATCCAGTTTGCTCTTGGCCAGTTCGTTAAACTCTACCGGATCTGATATCAAGTTTTCCTGATACAACTCCGGATTCCAGATTTCAACGTGGTTTCCCATTCCTACGATCACTACTTCGCGATCGAGCTCCCCATACGCCATGAGGGATTTCGGAATTAAAAACCTGCCATTAGCATCAAGTTCGAGGGTGGTGGTTCCACGGAAGAAAGTTCGTTGCAAACGACGGTTCTCTTCATTGAATCCACTTAAGCCAGCGATTCTTGCTAAGATTTTGTTAAACTCTACACTCGAATATAAAAACAAGCACTTATCGAACCCTCGTCCTAAAACGAGCTCCGTTTGCGAGTCCTCAGGCAACAAACTCTTGATCTTCGAGGGAAGAACTAGTCTGCCTTTGGCATCTAACTTACTTTCATATTCTCCTGTAAAAAAGGTCATGATGGACTGGTACGCTTCTTCTGTAAACAAACATAGGAAAAAAAATTCCATTTTCAACCACTTTCCCCCACTTTTTTCCACTTTTTCCCATTTTCTTACCTAAATCTTACTTTCAACCCCACAAATAACCACGATTTGCCCCTTTTGAACTTCGCACCTCGGCTCGGTGTTTATCATTTATTTGATTAAATTTGCAAGATGAAACGGGTAGTTGTAGGATTATCGGGGGGTGTTG
>JAHEMU010000274.1 GCA_024643485.1 Cytophagales bacterium | reverse complement strand
ATCATGGTCAAAATAACCGGTAAGAGCTACTTGTGGAGGCGTTTTTTCTACCCACCGTTTTTGTAATTCCACTGAGGTCATTTTTCCATTTAACTCCGGCATTTCCATGTCCAACAACACCAAAGAAGGGATATTGGTCGTGCCGTTTAGCAATAATTTTCCATTTTCATATGAAACCACTTCGGCATCCGCTTTTTGTAAAATCGCTGAAACAATGGATCTGTTGGCCGGATCATCTTCCGCGTAAGCGATTTGCTTGCCCTTTAAACTGAACTCGACATGAGGCACCTCCTTTTCTTGTTTATCAAAAGTCGATTCGAAGGAAGTGGAAGGACGTAAATAACGCTCCATCGAAAGAATGGCCTCTTTCATATTATTCACTGCCAATTGCATCATTTCGATGTCCTTCTCCAAACCGAATTTCGGGGCCTCTTCATTGAGAATATAAGCCAATCCATTCAATGCATTTAGGGGCGACTTTAAATCATGAAAATGTTTTCGAATTTGCATATTAATGTCGTCAGCCGAACCAATTAACTGCAGGAGATATTGAGCCGTAGCCGGGTAGATCCATCCTCTACAAATGCCATCTCGACCAATAATACATTGGACAAACAGAGGCATTCCGTTAATGGAATTTATTTTTAAAAGTTGGATTTTTCTACCATTGGTTAATTGAATACCCTCAACCATTCCACGAATATTTCTGCCTATAATATCGGAAGGGTGCAAACCGAAGCTTTCTCTAAAATGCGCGCCGAGTTCGAGCATTACTCCATCCCTTCTGCAAATGAAATATACCGGTTCAATGGTATGCTGTCTTTTCCAATCTATACCCACATTCGTTTATTTTGAACAAAAAAATATCTTATTTGCAATATAATATGAATGCTCCACTAAAAAAACAAACATTAATAATTGTCGCTGGGCCTACAGCCGTTGGCAAAACCGCCATGGGAATAAAACTGGCTAATTATTTTAATACTGAAATTATTTCTACCGATTCTAGACAAATATACAAGGAACTCACCATAGGTACAGCCAAACCAAGTCCTGAAGAATTGAGCCAAGCAAAACACCATTTTATAAACCATATTTCTATACACGAGCCTTACAGTGCTGGGAAGTTTGAAACGGAGGCGTTGGAATGTTTAGATCGTATTTTTAAGGAAAACGACGTAGCTATTGCAGTTGGTGGTGCCGGATTATACGCCGAGGCGCTATGTTATGGCCTAAATGATATGCCTGAGGTAGCGGCAGAAACGAGAGCAGAGCTGCAAAACATGTTGGATAATGAGGGGATTGAGACATTACAAGATCTGGTAAAAAAATACGACCCCGATTTTTATCAAACGACAGATATTAAAAATCCACGTAGATTAATACGCGCACTGGAAGTTTTTAGAACTACCGGAAAACCCTTTTCATCTTATCGTTTGGGGACAAAAGCCAATCGGAATTTCAAAATGATTTGGGTAGGGCTGGAATTAGACCGGCAACTTTTAAATGAACGTATCAACAAGCGAGTAGATATTATGATGGAAGCCGGGCTTAAAAATGAGGCATTAAATTTGATAGAATATAAAGAGCATAATGCACTAAAAACCGTAGGGTACCAAGAATTCTATGATTGGAAAGAAGGGGTATTTCCTTTTGACCAAGCCGTAGATAAGATTAAAATTAATTCCCGTCGTTACGCCAAAAGGCAAATGACTTGGTTTAAGAAAAACGAAGAAATTAAGTGGTTTGCACCCAATGATTTTGAGGATATTATTACCTTTGTTACTCGGGAAGTATAAATAAAAAACCGCAAATGAAATTTTTTTATGAAAATGGACGTTAATCGGTTGTGAATATAATGAAACACATTAAATATATTTTTATTACTGTTTTGGCTTTATTGGCCTTTAATATCCAGGCACAGACTCACCCGGGTCCGGTGAAATGGATGACATTTGAAGAAGCCGTGGAAAAGTCTAAAACAGAAAAACGAAAAATTTTCATTGATGTGTATACCGATTGGTGTGGATGGTGTAAGGTGATGGATAAACAAACGTTCAGTAACGAATATATCGCGAAAGTTCTAAACGAAAACTTTTATGCTGTAAAGCTAGATGCAGAACAAAAGGCAAACATTGAATTCAGAGGAACTACTTTTAAATTTGTTCCATCAGGAAATAATGGCTATCATCAATTAGCGGCTTCTTTGTTAAATGGAAAACTCAGTTACCCTACTGTGGTATTTTTAGATGAAGATTTTAATATGCTTCAGCCATTGCCTGGCTTTCAGAAACCAGAAGAATTTTATCCAATTGTAAAATATATTGGTGGAAACCATTTTAAAACAGTAAAATGGGAAGAATATAAGGGTAAATTCATCTCGCCATTTTAACACCCCTCCCTTATTTCGTGAGGTGTTCTGTGTAAGAAAATAAGGCTTTTTAACGATTTCTATTCTATTTTTTACTTGATTTTCTTTCAATTCAACGCTTTCTTATTCTCATTTTTTTAGAAAATATAGTAAATAATTATATTGGTAAATATATTTATTAGTTAAGTAATTTGATATATTCAAATAATTACAATTTAGCATTTCCAAATCCATCATAATTGGTTCATTTCGATTCATATGTACGTAAATGGGGTTTTTGACAGAAGATTAATTATTAACCCTATATATCTTTGTAAGAATCGCAAAAATAAAAAGTTATGAAAATCAAATTATTTATTCTCTCTGTTCTTTTTACAATAGGATTAGGAAGTGAGTTAAGCGCGCAAACAAACTATCAAAATTATATATACTTTATATATACAATTGCTAAAAATACCCAATGGCCAGCAAATTTAGCCTCAGGTGACTTTGTAATTGGCGTGTATGGTGATTCTGAACTTACAAGTCATTTAAACAAAATGGCTTCTAGTAAACGTATCTCTGGACGAAGCATTAAAGTGGTTAAATTCAATTCTGTCGGAGAAATAAAAAACTGTAATATGTTGTTTGTTCCTGAGTCGAAATCAAATGAACTTCACTTATTCGTAGGTAGGGCTACTGCAGCATCCATTTTGGTCATGACAGAACAGCCTGGATTGGCAAAAAGAGGTAGTGGGGTAAATTTCATTAATACCACTAGTGGTAAATTAGGATTTGAACTTAATGTTGCAGCCATCAAAAGCGCACAACTTAAAATATCATCTGATTTAATACGTTTTGCTGAAGTATTATAAATCTATAAATCAACAAATACTAAAAAAGGGCGATTTCCATCGCCCTTTTTTTATTTTATAATTCTCCAAACAAATACAGTAATGCCAGGATAATGAAAATGACAATCATTACCATTTTCCTACGATCTTTGTATAATAACCTTCGGATGCCTTTTGTTCCGTAATACTTTTTGTAATTATTCATAAAGGCTCCGTAATCTTTGTGTTTATTTATCGCCTCCTTGCTTGGCATAGGAGGATCTATAACTACTTTAAACTTTCCCATAGCTTCTAATTTTTCACCCCACTTGTTAACTTCTCTGCTATACTCTTTAACCTTTTTAATAAGCGATATGTTTTCACTTTTGCATTTACCTCTGAAATTCCATGTATTTCTCCTATTTCTTTAAATGATTTGTTTTCAAAAAATCGCAAGGATAAATAATCGACTTCCGATTGCTCTACTTCCTCGAAAATTTGCTCTAATACTGAAGCAGCATCTATATCCTGTCCTTCGAAGTCCATTTCCTCAAAAAAATGATGAAGGGAAGTCGATTCTATTGAAACTATCCGTTCGTCTTTCTTCTTATCCCGGTAAAATTGATGCACCTCATTAATTGCAATTTTATATAACCAGGAAGAAAATGGCAACCCTTTAAACTGATATTGGCTGATTTTACTCAAACAGTTCATAAATGCTCGTGAAGTAACATCGGCGGTGTCGTCTTCATCTAAAATTCGCTTATAAACAAACCCGAAGATTTGTTCATAATATTTTTCATAAATATAGCCGAAATGCCCGCCCTCGGGGTTCTTCTGACATTCCAGAATGATTCGCTGCTCATTATTTATCTCTTCTTCTGTTTTATGGAAGGCAGACATATACCACCATCCTTGCCACCATTCTTGTAAGGAGAGGTGAAATCGTTGAATGGGTGATAAATTTATATACATACTATTCATAAGTCGCTTCCAAAATAAATTCCGGTCACCGGTGAGAGGCCGGCAACCGGAACGCTGTGATAATTCCGCCAAAAAATCATTACAGCTCGAACTGTTCATTCAGTAAAGTGCTCTCAAGTTCGCAAAAAACACCCTTTTCAATATGTTACCATCCCTATAATGTGATAACTTGAAAAAGGTACAAGTTCTATT
>JAHEMU010000273.1 GCA_024643485.1 Cytophagales bacterium | reverse complement strand
ATGGATTTTGATGGAAATCCTGAAAGCATTAGACGAGGAAGAAATCTTTACGGTTTGCAAATGTCGCGCAGCTCGATGGAAGGCGCAAAAGAAAACCTTAAAAATGAACGTCCTTTTGTACTTACAAGATCTGGATTTGCTGGTATTCAGCGATATTCTGCCGTGTGGACCGGCGATAATGTGGCCAATGATGAGCACATGTTATTGGGTGTACGTTTGGTTAATAGTCTCGGTTTATCAGGAGTGGGAATTGCTGGGTACGATGTGGGAGGCTTTGTGGGTAATGCCAATGAGCATTTATATGCACGATGGATTCAATTAGGGTCTTTTTCTGCTTTTTTCAGAGGACACACCATGATTAATAGCCGTGATTCAGAGCCTTGGGCTTACGGTGAAGAGGTAGAAGATATCAGCAGAAATTATATCAAGCTTCGGTATAAGCTGATGAATTATTTATACAGTGCTGTAAGAGAAGCTAGTGTTTCTGGAATTCCTGTAGCACGTTCCCTTGCCATCGATTATTACGATCAAGAAGAGGTTTTTGATGGAGCTTTCCACAACCAGTATATGTATGGCCCTTCACTGATGATTGCCCCTGTAGAATCTTATAAAAATCTGGTAAAAGTATTTTTACCGGAGGGGAATTGGGTGGAATTTTTTACTGATAAACCCGTTGAATCTGGAGTGCATATAGCGGAATCGCCTATCTATCAACTTCCAGTTTTTGTAAAGGAATCTTCTATTATTCCGGTATGTCCTGAAGCAGCCGTGAATACTGAAAATCTAGGAAAATCGATGGAATTCCATGTATATAATGGTTCCGTTTATAATTCGTACCAACACTACGAAGATGATGGTATTTCTTATGATTTCGAAAATCAATCCTACCATTTGAGGGATATTGAATTTATTCCTGCTGAAAACGCATTGGTTTTTCACGCACCAAAAGGTGAATATCCAACTAAATTCTCTACCTTTTCAATTATTTTGCATGGGTTCGATGAAGATACTTTCGTAGTGAATGGAATAAATGTTGAGTCGAAATCTGAAGACTATCAATTTATTCAACCTATATCAAACTTTGACCCCTTCCGTGAAGAAATGGAAGGTAATTTACAATGTAAAGGGGTGAAACGTTTGCATTTTGATTATTCTAAAGAAGAAATTAAGATTACTTGGTAATAAATATATAATAATGAAAAAATATTTAAGTATAGCAATTCTATTTATTGCTTTTATAAGTTGTAAAACCAATCAAGATACTGCTACTGAAGAAGTAAAAGTAGACTCCGTAGCAGTGGAGGTAAAAACGTCTATATTCCCAGAAGCCGCTAAAAATTTAACGGTTTATGAAGTGAATATCAGACAATACAGTAAAGAAGGAACCATCAATGCATTTGCCCAAGACTTACCTAGATTAAAAGATTTAGGGGTGGGGATTTTGTGGATAATGCCGGTAAGCCCAATAAGCGTAACCAACAGAAAAGGTGAATTGGGTTCCTATTATGCGATTTCAAGTTTTCGCGATGTAAATCCTGAATTTGGGACTTTTGATGACTTTAAAGCCATGGTTAAACAGGCGCATGAATTGGGTTTTTATGTTATTCTTGATTGGGTGCCTAACCATACAGGATGGGATCATCCCTGGATCAAAGAGCATCCAGAATATTACGCAAAAGATGAGGAAGGAAACATTACTCATGAGGCAGATTGGACCGATATTGCTCTGTTAGATCACAGCAGTGAAGAAATGAATAAGGAAATGATTTCCGATATGGAATATTGGGTGAAAGAAACAGATATCGACGGATTCAGATGTGACCATGCTGGTCATGAAATTCCGATGTCGTTTTGGGAAGATGCCATTCCGCAACTGAATTCAATTAAAGATTTATTTTGGCTAGCCGAATGGGATGAGCCTAAAATGCACCCTTTATTTAATGCTACTTATGAATGGGAATTATTCCATTTAACAAATGCTATTGCAAAAGGCGAGAAGAACCCGGACTCCATGTTTGACCATATTATGATGGATCAAGAGAAATACGGCAAGGAGCCTTTCCGATTGATGATGACTACCAACCACGATGAGAATTCTTGGAATGGAACCGTCTTCGAACGATACGGTAAAGCAGATAAATTGTATGCTACTATGATTTTTACCATATCAGGTATGCCGATGATTTATAATGGTCAGGAAGTGGGTCTAAATAAACGTTTGGAATTCTTTAAGAAAGATAATATCGATTGGTCTGACCCCAAAGGATATACCGCCTTTTACAAATCATTGGTGGCATTGAGAAAAAATAACCCAGCACTTAATACGGGAATATACAGCAATCCGGTTCTTTTGGGTGAAGACGATAATGAAAGTGTATTATCCTATGCTAGAAAGAAAGACGATAATTTGGTAAAAGTAGTTTTAAATCTTTCAAACAAAAGCCAAAAAGTATCGATTTTTGGCTTGGAAGGCACTTATTACGACTACTTTAAAGGAGATTCTGTCACTTTAGACGGAAATTTAACGATGGGTGCTTTCGAATATAAAGTGTACATTAAGTAATCTTTAAAATTCTTTTTACCCTTACCAATACTTAGCCATGGCAAAACGACCAAAAATGAGTTTCTGGCAAATCTGGAACATGAGTTTTGGATTTTTAGGAATACAAATGGGATTCGCCCTTCAAAACGGAAATGCGTCTAGAATTCTGACTGATTTTGGTGCCGACCTTGAGCATTTGCCTCTTTTTTGGTTGGTAGCACCTCTCACCGGTCTGATTGTACAGCCAATTATTGGGCACTATTCCGATCATACCTGGTCGAAGAAATTTGGTAGGAGAAAACCTTTTTTCTTTGCAGGAGCTGTATTGGCAGCAATTGGTTTGATTTTATTACCAAGGGCTGATTTTTTTGTATCGTTTTTCCCTGCATTGGTGTTTGGTGCTGCATTTCTGATGTTGATGGATGCTTCCTTCAATGTAGCAATGGAGCCTTTCAGAGCGTTAGTTGCTGATAAATTACCCAATGAACAACGTACTTCAGGTTTTTCAATTCAAACAGTAATTATTGGAATAGGGGCAGTGGTGGGAAGTTTCCTTCCAATCATTTTAAATAAATGGTTTGATGTAGCCAATACTTCGTTGGATGGAGGTGTTTCTCCGAATGTTAAAATATCATTTTTCATTGGAGCCGTAGTGCTCGTAGGAACGATTCTAATCACCATTTTTACCACCAAAGAATTTTCCCCTGAGGAAATGGAATCTTTCGAAGATACTAAAGAAGAGAAAGTACCGTCCACTCCTAATAAAGGATTGTTGGAAATATTCATCGATTTTAAAAATATGCCCTCCACCATGAAACAATTGGGTTGGGTGCAGTTTTTTAGCTGGTTTGGTTTGTTCGGTATGTGGGTATTTACGACCTCAGCAGTGGCACATCATATATATGGTTTGCCACTAACTGATACCAAATCAGCCGACTATAACAATGCTGCTGACTGGGTAGGACTGATTTTTGGGGTGTACAACTTTGTTGCGGCGATATTTGCTTTCACCTTACCGAGGATTGCCAAGAAAATAGGTAGAAAAAGAACACATAGCTTAAGTTTGATCATCGGAGCCGTAGGATTGATTTCAATGTATGTAGTTCCGAATGAAAATTGGCTGATTTTATCCATGACATTGATTGGAGTTGCTTGGGCCAGCATATTGGCAATGCCTTATGCCATTTTAGCCGGATCAATCCCAGCCAAAAAGATGGGGGTGTATATGGGTATTTTTAATTTTTTCATTGTAATCCCTCAGATAATTAATGGACTTACCAGCGGGTATATGGTGAAATATTTATACGGTGGCAACCCTATTTTCGCTCTAATTACCAGTGGAATTTCATTCCTAATCGCGGCATATATGATGAAAAACGTGAAGGATGAAGAAGAAATTGTACCTGTATAACAATTGATTACTCATTAAAAATGGGTTTCTTGTAAAAAATATCATTACATGAGACCCATTTATTTCTTTTTTCTTCTGTGTATCGTTTGTGCATGTGTTCCATCGAACAATTCAAAAATCCCCGCTGATATACTCTTTAAAAATGGTATAATCATTGACGGCACAGGTAAAGAAGCCTACGTAGGGAATATTGCAATAAAGGGTGATTCCGTTGTTTGGATGGGATCTGATTTATCAAGCATTATTGCCGATTCAACTATCGATTGTACCGATATGGTTATTTCCCCAGGTTTTATTGATGCCCATGCGCATGGCTCCTTAAAATCTGTCAACCAATTTACTTCCTTTTTAAATCAAGGAATTACCACTATAGCCCTGGGGCAGGATGGCGATAGCATGAACCCGCTAGAATGG
>JAHEMU010000272.1 GCA_024643485.1 Cytophagales bacterium | reverse complement strand
GTTAATAATAACATAAGATTATTTACCCTAGGCGTAGGAACATCAACTGGTAGTAAAATCCGCACCTCCGCTGGTTATAAAAAAGACAATAACGGTAATGAAGTGGTAACAAAGTTAGAAAGCAACTCACTTCAGGAAATAGCCGACGATACCGATGGCAACTACTTTGAAATAAATGAGAAAAATAATGATACCGAGCGCTTAATAAATACATTAAACTCCATTGAAGGTGAAGTTCGTGATGTTAGACAGGTAGATGTTAAATCCAATAAGTACCTCTACTTTTTAATAACAGCCATCGGTTTAATGGTTATAGATTTTATATTCCCCATTAAATTAATCCGCATATAAATTGAAATACCTTTTCACGATATTATTCTTACTATCTGGATTTTGGAATGATTTGTTTCTTCTTTCTAATCAAAGAAAATCACTTGATTCCATTTACAGCAATTGGAATGTGGCTAATTATGAAAAAGTAATTGACGAAATTGATTTTATCTCCGATTCATTATTATTTGAACATGACGGATTAAAATTAATCAGGGCAAACGCATTCTATAAAATGGGGGGATTCGGCTCCATGGAAAATATGATGCGTAGAAATAGTGAAGATTCTACCTATATCAGCATGGCGGGGAATGTCAATTCATTATATACAGAATTATGGCTGTCTGAAAATCTAATCGCCTCCAATGCTTTCAATCAAACTGGGGTACTTGCCTTTAACAGTGGAGTAATCAATGGCCAAAAAGCAAAACTGGAAGATGTTTTAAAAACAAGTGTTGATTATTTTAAAAATGCAATGCTAAAAAACCCAGACAACGAGGAGGCTAGGTATAATTATGAATTGCTATTGAGGTATAAAGATTTTCCTAATACCATTATGAAACAGGCAGAAGAATTGATTCAACTGCATGAATATGAACAAGCCTTCAATTTAATTGCGCCTTGGGTTCAGCAAGACCAACGATTTAAAGAATATAAAGAATACACCCAACGTTTGGGAGAGATTGTTCGTATAGAAAAGATGATTCAAGACAAAACAACAGGAGCATGAAATATAAAATAATCCTTTTATCAGTAGGTTTTTTTCTATTTGGAAATGTTCAAGCCCAATTTGTTGGCGAGTCATTTGGTGATCAAAAATACTATGCCGCTTCCAGTCAATACATTGATGGAAAACTTGAAGTCGCCTTACAAACAGTGAACGAAGGCCTTCAACGTACTCCTTCCCATCAAAAATTGCAGGAATTGAAAAAACTGTTGGAAAAAGAGAAGCAAGAACAACAACAGAAGCAGGATCAGCAAAAACAAGACCAACAAAATCAAGACCAAAAAGATCAGCAGGATCAACAGCAGCAGGATCAACAAAATAAAGACCAGCAAAACAAAGATCAACAAGAAAAGGATCAACAAGAAAAGGAAAATCAAGAAAAGAAAGATCAAGAGCAGCAGCAAGAAGAGAACGAAGAAAGCCAGGATGAGTCAAACAAAAAAGATTCAAAAGAGGAAGAATCGAAAGAACAAGATGAAAATTCAGAACTTCAAGAACGTCTAAAAGAGATGAATCTCACTGAAGATAAAGCGAAAATGATTCTTGAAGCGATGAAAAATAGTGAAAAGCAATATTTACAACAGCTTAAGCGTAAAGCTCAAAAGAAAAACACAGGCAAACCCGATTGGTAGCAGACTCTCAATCCTTTACCGTTTATAAAATTTTATCATTTTCTCTGACAATCTTACTTGAATTTAATAAAAGTAAGTGCGAAATTCCTCATTGCATTTTTTACCTAACTTAAACGCAATGAGAAAGCTTTTACTTTTGTTTCTTTTAACCTCATTATGCACGGGAACTGACCTGCTTGCACAGAAAAAGAAATCTTCAAAATCGGCTTCAAATACAACAGCCGTAACATACGACGAATCTTTATATGACGCCTCCAATTGGCGGAGTATTGGACCTTTCAGAGGCGGGAGATCTGCCGCAGCAACAGGAGTTCCTGGCAAACCCAATTTATTTTATTTTGGAGCTACCGGTGGTGGCGTTTGGAAAACAATTGACGGAGGTAATTCCTGGGAAAATATTTCGGATGGCTTTTTTGGCGGATCCATCGGTGCTATTGCCGTGAGTACATGGGATCCCAATGTAATTTATGTAGGAGGTGGCGAAGTAACTGTTAGGGGTAACGTCTCTTCTGGCTATGGGATGTACAAATCAGTCGATGCAGGAAAAACATGGCAAGAGGCTGGCTTGAAAAATAGCCGTCATATTCCAAGAATTGCTATTGATCCTAAGAATCCAGATATCGTTTATGCCGCTGTTTTAGGTGATTTATATAAATCGTCGCCTGACAGAGGTCTTTATAAATCAGTTGATGGCGGGAAAACGTGGACTAAAAAATTATTTATCAATAATGACGCTGGAATTGTTGAATTAGCCATGGATCCTAACAATTCAAGGATCCTATTTGCAAGCTCTTGGAGAATAAGAAGAACCCCATATAGTTTGGAAAGTGGTGGTGACGGAAGTGCACTTTGGAAAAGTACCGATGGTGGTGAAACTTGGAAAAATATATCAAAAAATGAAGGTTTACCATCAGGTGTATGGGGTATTTCTGGAGTTACCGTTTCCAAAGCAAATTCAGAAAGAGTATATGCTATTATTGAAAATGCGGATGGAGGGATTTACAGTTCAAGCGACGGTGGAGAAACTTGGAGAAAAACGAATAGTGACAGAAGTATGCGTCAACGCGCATGGTACTACTCTAAAATATACGCAGACACCGAAAACGAGGATAAAGTGTACGTGATGAACGTTAATTATCATGTCTCAACAGACGGTGGAAGAACTTTTGAACGAAATAACGCGCCTCATGGCGATCACCATGACCTATGGATTGCGCCAGAAGACGCCAATAGATTAATTATTGCTGACGATGGAGGTGCTCAAATCTCTTATGATGCGGGTGAAAATTGGTCAACTCTTAATAATCAACCTACCGCACAATTTTATCGGGTAACTACTGATAATCATTTTCCTTACAGAATCTACGGTGCTCAACAAGATAACTCAACAGTACGAATTGCACATAGAACTGACGGTTATAGCATCGGAGACAGAGATTGGGAAGAGACAGCAGGAGGTGAAAGTGCCCATATCACTGTTGATCCTGATGACAATGATGTTGTTTATGGAGGTAGCTACGATGGATTTCTTACAAGAGTAAATCACAAAACTGGAGAAACTAGAGCAGTTAATGTTTGGCCAGACAATCCGATGGGGCATGGAGCTGAAGGAGCTACCTATCGGTTCCAATGGAATTTCCCTATTTTGTTTAGCCCTCATAACAACGATAAATTATATGCTGCCTCACAGTATTTACACGTTAGTTACGATGAAGGACAATCGTGGGAAGTCATTTCTCCAGATTTAACAAGAAACGACCCTTCCAAACTCGGATCTTCAGGTGGACCTATTACCAAAGACAATACCAGTGTGGAATATTATTGTACCATTTTTGCGGTGACTGAAAGTCCTTATGAAAAGGATTTGATTTGGACTGGTTCCGATGACGGGCGAGTACATGTTAGCCGAGATGCAGGGAAAAACTGGACTGAAGTTACGCCTCAAGGCATGCCTGAATGGATGATGATCAACAGTTTAGATGCTGATCCATTTGTAAAAGGAGGTATGTATATGGCAGGTACAAGATATAAACTCGGTGACTACACACCTTATCTCTATCATACAAAAGATTATGGGAAAACTTGGGAAAAGATAACTTCCGGCATCAATTCTGAACATTTTACTAGAGTACTTAGAGCAGACCCAGCCAAACAAGGAATCCTTTACGCAGGTACAGAAGCTGGAATGTACATCAGTTTCGACGACGGTAAAAATTGGAAACCATTCCAAATGAATTTACCTATTGTACCTATCACCGACCTAACCATCAAAAACAACAACTTAATTGCTGCTACGCAAGGAAGATCGTTTTGGATGATTGATGATTTGACATTATTGCATGAATTAAATACCCAAATAGCAACTAAGAAGACTCATTTATATAAACCAATGGATTCCTACCGAATGGGAGGACGAGGAGGCCGATCTAGCAGAACTGCAGGCACAAATCATCCTGGTGGAGTAATGGTTCATTTCTTTTTGAAAGATACAGTAAAATCGGATGTAATTACTCTCGAATTTATGGATATGAATGGCAATTCGATCAAAAAATACTCATCGAAAGGTAAAAGAGGTGACGAAGTTGAGCCCCTTCCATTAAAAGAAGGTAGCAATCGTTTTGTATGGGATATGTCTTATGCCGACGCTGAAACATTTGAAGGAATGATTTTGTGGTGGGGATCAACCAGTGGCCCTGTAGCATTACCAGGTG
>JAHEMU010000271.1:2719-4412 GCA_024643485.1 Cytophagales bacterium | reverse complement strand
GTGGAGGGCGCAACCGTCTTCTGTCAAGGTGAATCTGCTGAAATTAAATTCAAAATGACTGGAGCCGCTCCTTGGACCATTGAATATACGGATGGTACTGAAAATTTTAATTTCACAACGGAATCAAATGTTTACACCATTGTAGCTAATAAAACTGCTGAATACACCGTAACAAGCGTAACGGATAGAAATTCTTGTACCAATACTACGGTTAAAGAAGCAAGTTATTCTATTGAAATGGTAGCATTACCTTCAGCAACCATATCTGGTGGTGGCGAAATATGCGCTGGTGGTGCAACTACTCTAAACTTTGAGATGGGAGGCGTTGGCCCTTGGACTGTTATATACAGCAATGAAAATAGCACTCATCAATTCACAACAGACCAAACTAATTATCAAGCAGAAGTAACCGAAGCCGGAGCATTCCACATTGTTTCAGTAAATAACAATCAGTGTACCACTTCTGGAGAAGGTTTAGTAAGTATCAAAGAAACTTCACCTGTTGAAGGAACAATTGTAGTTAATGGTAACTATTGTGATGGTGACGAGATTCAAATGTCTTTCGATACGAATTACGCAGGCGATTTAAGTATTAACTGGAAAAGTAATGGAACAGGAACTTTTGTTGATGCAGATGGTAATTCAATCGTGTACCGTCCTACTGCAGCTGACAAAGATTTGACGTTCAACGCAGAAGTGAACAATGGATGTGTTTCGAAAACAATAACAGCTGCAACCGTTATCAATAAAATGAATGTAGATTATAATGTTGAGCCTGCTGGTTCAAATATGACTACGCTAGTTGAATATACATTTGTACCTGCAGATATGGATGCTGATTCATATAAATGGACATTTAGTGACGGTACCGTTATTACGGATCAAATCGCAAAACATAAATTCATGGCAACAACAGGAACTGTTACCGTGAAACTGGAAATGAAAAAAGATGGTTGCGATAGCGAATTGGTGAGTACAGAAACAGTATCTCCTTATAATGTGCCTGCTGCAACTTTCAAATTTGATGAAGTAGAAGTTTGTGAAGGTGAAGATGCAGTTTTAGCGATCTCTTTAGCTGGTATCGGACCATGGACAGTTACTTATTCTGATGGAACTAAAGAAATTCCTTTAACTGGTATTTCAAGTGCTGACTATGACATCCCAACAACAAAACCTGGTGTTTATTCGCTAGTGAGCGTTGTCGATGCAAATGGCATCCCTGGTATGGCAAATAGTGCCACTAAAGTTATTGTCAATGAAAAACCTGATTTAACTATCGAGGGTGTCAATACAATTTGTGAAGGAGAATCAACTGAAATCAAATTCAAACTAACTGGTGAAGGACCATGGACTATTGATTACTCTGATGGAGTTTCTAATCATACTGCGGTTTCGTCTACTGATACTTACACTTTGGTAACGAACTCTGCTACTGAATATAGAATCAATAGCATTAAAGCTAAAAACTGTACAAACATTGCAGTAAGTGAAGCTTTCCATTCTGTACAAGTGGTTACACTTCCTACCGCTATAATAGATGGTGGTGGTGAAATTTGCGCTGGTGGTACTACAAATTTAAACTTTGAATTGGGCGGTGTTGGTCCTTGGAAAGTAGTTTATGGAAATGAAAACTCCACTTTCGAATTCACTACGGATCAACCATCCTATGTTGCTGAAGTAAATGCTGCCGGAG
>JAHEMU010000271.1:0-2709 GCA_024643485.1 Cytophagales bacterium | reverse complement strand
GCATATCATATCATGAGTGTTAACAACGGTCAGTGCTCAACTTCAGGTGAAGGTTTAGTTTCTATTAAACAAACAAACCCAATCACAGGTAGTGTAGTCGTTGCTGATAGCTATTGTGAGGGAGATGAAATATTATTGGAATTCGACGCTGATTTTGATGGTGAAATAAACATCATGTGGGAAACTACAGGAGATGGTACATTTGTTAATCCTTCAGGAAATGTAATTATCTATCGCCCAGCATCAACTGATGAAGAACTTTCATTTACCGCTAGTCTTTCAAATGCTTGTGAAGCAAACGAAGTAATGGGGAATACAGCCATTCGCAAACTGAATGCATCTTATAGCATTGAACCAGCAATGGAACGCCTTATTACGAACGTGGAATATACATTTGTACCTACAGATCTAAACGCTGAGGCTTATACTTGGACGTTTGGTGATGGAACAGTAATTAATTCAGCAGTAGCTACTCATGCATTCTCTGGATCAGATTTAAAAATGTCTGTTCAATTGAAAATAGAAAAAGATGGTTGTCAAAATGAATATTTAAAATCGCAACCAATCTATGCGAATACTAATCTATACGTGCCTTCCGTATTTAACCCTGAATCAACAAATTCGGAAAACAGCGTATTAAAAGTTTACGGTGGTGATGTTTCAAATCAAGGTTTTACCTTTGAAGTTTACAATAGATGGGGATTAGTTGTATATTCGACTAAATCGTTTGAAAAAGCATCGTCAACTGGATGGAATGGTCGTTCAAAAAGAGAACTTCAAGAAAATGGTGTTTATACCTACATTTTAAGAGGTATGTTCAACAGTGGAGAGAAATTTGAGAAAACTGGTACCATTTCATTAATTAAATAAATGGGATAAATAAAAGGTGATATACAGCAAGTCTATTAGATTTTTGTGGTTATTCATTTGCCTAGGCGGCATCTTGTCAGCAAACGCGCAGGATGCCGTTTTTTCGCAATTTTATAACACCACTCTTTACTTAAATCCAGCTATGGCCGGAATTGAGAGTGATTTAGTTATATCTGCAAATTACAGGCAACAATGGAGCGCCCTCGGCAACCCGTATACCACTAACCAATTTTCAGTTATCCTCCCCTATTTCGAGTCGAAACACGCCAAACCCTTTGGACACAAAGGTGGGCTTGGTCTATCGGTATATAACGACATCGCCGGAGAAAATGACAACTTTAAAACCTTAGGATTAAATGCCAATTTCGCTTATAATCTTCCTTTTGACAGGAATTTTGTAAACGTCGTAACCTTCGGGCTACAGGGTGGGATGGTTCAAAAAAGAATCGATGCCAGTACTTTACAGTGGGGCTCTCAATACGATCCTTACGTAGGCTTCAACCAAACCATCGAACCTGGCGAGGTATTGGATCTCCAAAATAAAGCTTTTATAGATATTGGATCGGGTATTTTTTGGTGGCATAATCCCATTCCAGAACAAGGCAAAAGATTAGTAAGTATCAATTCAGGTCTTTCGGTTGCTCACATGAACAATCCGAATGAGTCTATGCTTGATTATGAGATTAATCGCCTTCCATTACTTTATAAATATCATGGTGGAATGGTGTTTAATGTAGGAAATAATTTAACCGCATCCGTAAACGCATTGATCGCGTTTCAAAACCTTACCACTCAATCAAATTTTGGTTCTTATTTAACCTATCGATTCTTTTCACCCGAATCCGATTTATTCGCAGAGGGTTCAGTGAGAATTGGTGCATGGTATCGCGTTCAAGATGCGGCTATTTTAATCACCGAATTTGAAACCACTAAATTCAAACTTGGGTTTAGTTATGATTGGAACACCTCTTCTCTGCGATATTTAAATCGTGGAATTGGTACTTATGAGATGTTTTTTAGCTTGAAATTTAGCTCCCACGCTCCTCCAAAATCACGATATTGAAAAAGGCATATTACATATTATTACTATTGTTAAATTTCATTCTCGTTGGTTATGGACAAGAGAAAAATACCGTGTATTGGGCCGATACTGTCTTGTCTGTAAGCTCTGAACGAAAAGTTTCCAACCATTACTCTATGCTGTACCCCACAGCTTATCAAGCTAATATGGTATTGGGGAAGCCCGATATTATGCCCGGAAATGAAGGAACCGCAAAAGTATGGGTGCCTCAAAAAGCGAAAGGAAAAGAACATATAACAGTTGGTTTCTACCATCCAGTAAAAGTGAAACAAATTGCCATTGCCGAAGTTTTTAATCCGACAGCAATAACTGATATTTATCTATATACGACTACTGGAAAGGAAATTCATCTCGATTATTTTAATAAAAAGTTATTACCCATTCCTGGTCGTCTTCTTTTGATTTTTATCGACGAAACTCCTGAGCCTATCGCTTCGTTGAAATTAATACTCAACACTACTGATATGCCAGGATACAATGGAATTGATGCTATTGGTGTCTCTCCTTCCTACGAACCTGTCGAGATATTTGCAGCCATTGCAAATGGAATACACACCGCTCTTGACCCAGAGAAATTAGGCGATAATATAAACTCGCCATATAAAGAAATTAAGCCTTTATTATCTCCCGATGGCAATACCATGTTTTTCAGTAGGATCAACTATCCCGACAATGTAGGAGGGGAAGATGATTTGGAAGATATTTGGATATCAAGTAGAAATCCTGAAACAGGGGAATGGGGAATGGCAACAAATGCA
>JAHEMU010000270.1 GCA_024643485.1 Cytophagales bacterium | reverse complement strand
AAAAGCACACAAATAAATAAAAAAACCATCAGTTTATAGCATCAGATCGCCTAAAAATTCGTCCATTCCAAGAACTCCTTTTTTATCCCAAACCCATTCAGCAACCAGAACAGCTCCCATAGCGAATCCCGCACGGCTATGAGCCTCGTGGGTTAAACTAATCGAGTCAATGGGGCTTGTATATGTGATAGTGTGGGTCCCTGGTACTTCACCGATTCGCTCAGACGTGATTTGAAGTTTGTCCTTTGCAGGCTTTTCAAAAGACCAACCCGTTTTGTGATCGAGTTGTTCCGTTACGATTTCAGCTAAACGTATCGCAGTTCCGCTTGGCGCATCTAATTTTTGTGTATGGTGTATTTCATTCATACTTACGTCATAATCAACGAACTTGTTCATGACGGAGGCGAATTTTTTATTTAATTGGAAAAATAAGTTAACTCCTATACTATAATTAGGGGAATAAAATAAAGTTCCACCTTCCTCTTCGCAGCGTTTTTTAGCTTCTTCAAACCTATTTAGCCAACCTGTTGTTCCGCAAACAATCGGTGTTTTCTTTTGAAAGGCAAAGAATATATTATCTAAAGCCGCATCCGGAATAGAAAAATCAATTATTACATCGAAATTTTTATTTCCGAACCGAGACCGCTCTTCAATAGTGTCTGCATGGTCAGAGGTATGTCCTTTCGATGAAAGTATTGATTCGATGGTTTTTCCCATTTTTCCATAACCAAGAATTAATATATGCATATTGGATGGATTTAAAAGTGAAAGGATATTCCAAATCCGATAGCGGCAGAGTTTCCGACAGGAGCAATGGAAGGATTTAATTTAACTTGAAGATCGGGGTTATTGTCAAATTCTTTCAAATGCGCATCTACATGGGCATCAACAATTTGCAATAAATATAATACACCGGTCAGAATCGTCATGTAATCACGTTCTCGCCTTGCTTGCTCAACGATGGTTCTCAATTGTGATTGTGACAAACCATACGGAGATACATAATTGGTGTCATTGATTGAGTTAAGTAAATCAGCTCGGAAGAATACGTATTGATCATTATAAAATTTGATCATATAACCCATGCCGACAAATCCACCATAAACGATAGGCATTTTCCAATACTTTTTATTGTAGGCTTGCCCAAGACCAGGTAAAATTGCGGAGTACATTAATGCTTTCCGAGGTCCATTATCAAAAGTGATTGATTCCGAGCCATTAAATACCTCAAAATCGGTGGAATCGGTAATCAGAATAGTCTTTTCCTGAGCTTTTAAGTTGGAATTAAGTAAAATAGCCAACCCTAGGGTGAGAAAAAGAATTTTCTTATTCATTATAGATTTAGGATCTCTAAAATTCTATTCAAATCCTCAACAGATACAAAAGGAATATGGATGTCCCCTTTTTTGCCGTCTGTTTTGATTTTTACTTTAGAACCAAAATGAGATGAAAGGGAAGTTTGTAAACGTTCAAATTCTTTCTTTTTTTGAGGCTCTTCAGTTTTTTCAGTTGTTGAGTCGGCAGATTTGTCTTTAGAGTAGGATTTAACTAATGCTTCTACTTGTCGCACAGAAAGTTCCTCCTGAACGGCTTTATGGAAAGCAGCTAGCTGTAAAGCGGCATCGTCAACGCTTATAAGGGCACGTGCATGGCCCATGCTGATTAAATTATCACGTAAACCTATTTGGATATCTGGTGGTAATTTCAGCAAGCGCAAATAATTAGTTACAGTGGCACGGCTTTTACCTACACGATCGCCTAACTCTTCTTGTTTTAATTTACATTCAGAGAGCAGGCGCTGATAGCTCAAAGCAATCTCAATAGCGTTTAAATTTTCTCGCTGAATATTTTCAATCAATGCCATTTCCAGCATTTGTTGATCATCAGCAGTTCGAATATAAGCCGGTATTTTCTTTAACCCTGCTCTTTTTGATGCTTGTAGACGTCGTTCACCGGAAATAAGTTGAAAGGATTTGCTACTTAACTTACGAACAGTGATAGGCTGAATGATACCGTGTAATTTTATTGAATCGGCTAATTCATTTAGCGCGGTATCATCAAATTGTGTTCTTGGTTGAAAAGGATTTACCTCAACCAAATCAATATTAATTTCTTGTATAGAGTCGTTTGCAGCAGGTACTTCAGCAAATGCCTTTTCTCCAACTTCATTTGAATCCGTCAGAAGAGCTCCTAACCCACGTCCTAATGCATTTTTTTTCTTAGCCATTTTTTGCAACTCCGTTATTCACAACAATTTCATTTGCCAGGTTCAAATAACTGATTGAACCTTTGCTTTCTGCATCATGTGCAATCGCAGGTAAACCGAAACTTGGTGCTTCACTTAATTTTATATTTCTAGGTATAATGGTATCAAAAACCATTTTTTTGAAATGTGTTTTTACATCTTCCACCACTTGATTCGACAATCTTAACCTCATGTCGTACATGGTAAGCAAAATACCCTCAATCTCTAAATTCTGATTTAATCTGTTTTGAATAATTTTTATCGTATTCAATAATTTCCCTAGCCCTTCCAAAGCAAAATACTCGCATTGAACTGGAATTACTACGGAGTCAGCAGCGACCAAAGAGTTAATGGTGATTAATCCTAGAGAAGGGGAACAATCTATGATAATGAAATCATACTCGTCAATGATAGGGGCAAGGGCCTCTTTCATTTTCTCCTCTCTTCGTTCCAAACTTACCATTTCAATTTCAGCACCTACTAAATCGGTTTTAGCAGGGATGCAATCGAGGAATTTGATTGGACTTTTCACGATTGCTTCACGCACATCCAAGCCATCAACCATACACTCGTAGATACTATTGTTAGTATCCTTTGGGTCAATACCCAACCCGGATGTACAGTTGGCTTGAGGATCTGCATCCACCACCAATGTTTTATATTCTAACGCAGCGAAACTCGCTGACAAATTTATAGCGGAAGTGGTTTTCCCCACCCCGCCTTTTTGATTAGCAATTGCTATTACTTTACTCATTTCTTGATGAACTCAAATTCTGTTGCACCTAACCTTCTTTGGGGTTACAAAGATATAAGTTTCAATGAGAAATACAGAAATTTATTTTTTCTTTCCTTTTTGATTTTGTTCACTCGCTTTCATGGCTTCTTCAAGTTTTGTCATGAATTTTGATTTCTTTCTCGAAGAGCTGTTTTTCTTGTTATCTTCAAGGATTGCTCTAATTTTTCCGTCGTCTACAAATCTTCGGATAATAGCTTGTTGACCAAATGTTACTAAGTTAGAAACGAAGTAGTAAAAGCTAAGTGCCGCAGGGAAACTATTCAATACAAAAAGGAAAATAACAGGCATGGCATAAGTCATGGCCTTCATAGGACCTTGAACTGAGCTCATTTGGTTATTTGACCAGGTGTATAGAATGGTTGACAATGTCATTAACAATACGAATAAACTCACGTGATCGCCATATCCAGGGATGGGGAATGGTAGGGTCATGATCGAATCATAAGTGGATAAATCGGAAGCCCAAAGAAAGGCCTTTTGACGTAGGTGTATACTTTGAGGGAAAAAGTAAAACATGGCAAATAGAATAGGCATTTGCAATACCATTGGGATGCAACCACTCACAGGATTAACACCCACTTGTCGATACAACGCCATTTGCTCTTGTTGCACCTTGGTCATATCTGAATTCCCATCTTTGTCGGTATTACGGGCTTTTATTTCATCTAATTCAGGCTTTAACACCTTCATTTTCGCCATGGATAAGTACGACTTATACGATAAGGGAGATAAAACTAATTTGATAATCAACACCATGATAATGATGATGATACCGTAATTACTGATAAAACTGCTTAGAATATCGAATAAAGGAATGATTACAAATCGGTTAACCAAATTAACAGGAGGCCATCCCAAAGCCAAGTTTTTGCTGAAATTATTTCCAACTGATTTTAATATATCATAATCATTCGGACCGAAGAAATAGGTAAATCCAGCGCCTTCCTTCGTGAAGAAATCGCTACTTGCTACCTGTGCTTTAATTTTTCCAATTTTAACAGTAGTACTGTCATTTGGATCTACATTTGTTGATACATAACCATTAGAAAAGCTATTATCTGCAATAATACCAGCAGAAAAGAATTTATGCTTCAGTGAAAACCATTTTACAGGTTCAGCAATGGTTTCTTCTTCGAGTGAAGTAGATCGTTGAGAAGTATAATCAAAATCTTCTGAAACGGTATAAAAATTTATGAATGTATTATTTCTAGAAACAGTAACATCATGCTCCTGATGCTTCATCCTATCGTTCCATTCAAAAGTACCAATGGAAGCAAGGCTATTTTCAAGACCTTCCATTTTAATGGTAGAATGTATGGTGTAATTGGTGTTATTTAACGAATAGGTAATTTTAACCTTTTTACCACCTTCAACGGGAGCTTCAAAA
>JAHEMU010000269.1 GCA_024643485.1 Cytophagales bacterium | reverse complement strand
TGGAATTCCTGGTATTTTAGCTTGGCACTTTACTGATCAATTTTACCATACAGATTTTGATAGAATTGATATGGTTTCAAGGACTACTTTAAGCAATGTGGCTCATGCGACCCTTATTTCAAGCTACACTTTACTGAATTCTGATCAGAATACAATAAGTGAAATAATGGATGAAGTAACGGTTGCAGCTGTAAACAGGCTACATAATGAGGGCTTACTAAGCGTAAATGCTATTGCAGATAACGCTTCCAAAGCATCAGAAATGCAGATTATTTTGGCATGGGAAAAATGGTACCTATCTGCCATTCAATCAGTGACCGATATTGAACCATTAAATGAAGCAAACACCAAGTTGTTAAAGCAAAAGATGAAGGAAATTCAATTGAAAACAAAAGAAATTAAGAAGTCGATCCATTAATGCCTTCACTTTCAATGGAACTATTTACTTAGAAAGTCGGCCAAAAGTCGATGGAAATGGTGAACTCCTTTTTCTCTTTTTGGTGAAAATCTTCCAGCTTGATAACTGTTTGAATTTAATCCTTTATGCACATTTTCAACAACGAATTCATCCTCTCGTTCCACTTTATCAAGTAAGGCACCTGCACTTTCTTCAATCTTAGATTCATCCCAAACGTAGGATATAAAGCTTACTTTGGTTCTATTTCTACTGATTGGTTTGACAATATTAATTGATAGTCCCCAAGGATAGAAATTGAACATCATATTAGGAAATACCCAATAATAATAGGCAGCAACATATTGGCCATGATCGGGGTGACCTACCGGTAAATCAAAGGTTTCAACAGCATCATCACTAAATCCAATTTGAAGGTTACAGTGATCATATAATTCTGTAGTGTATTTCCCATAGTCAAGAGCTGCGTTCAAATCTTTATGCACGTAAGGGATATGAAAGCCTTCAAGGTAATTATCGCAATACAAGGCCCAATGAGCGTTAATTAAATAATCTCTTGAGCGTCCGGTGTCTAATCTAAACTCATGAAGTGGAAGAAACCCTACTCGTTCATTCATGATTTCAATTACTTTGGCAAAGTTGTGAGATGCTGAAAGCCCGACAAATAACCATGGTCCCCATTGGATTAATGGATATTTATGTAAACTATCGCATGGTCGTGGAAAGTCCTCTGCTTCTTCAAATTCAGGCATAAATTCAAAAGAACCATCCATTTTAAAGCGACGACCATGATAGGTACAAATTAACTTTTTCGATGTAGTAGCATCGTTGTACAACAAATTACCACGGTGAGTACAAACATTTGAAATGCAGTGAGGCTGTCCTTCAGAATCGGTAGTGATCAAAATAGGCTCGTTGAGGTAATTATCCAATAAATGCAAGGGACGCACTTGATTGGGTAATTTTAATTGCTCTATATCTCCGGCAAATTGCCAAGTTTGATAAAATACTTTCTGTCTTAATTCCGTAAAAACCTCCTCATCCCGATAAAAACTGGCAGGAAGAGTACTTGCTTTTTTAATGTCTGGATCAATAGTAAAATGAAATGCCATATCTTTAAAATTATACGGTCTAAAAATAGTTAAAAACCATTAAGAATTTGATTTTTTCTCAAGTATTCCATCAAAATCAATTAAATTTGGTAACATAATACAATCGTAAAATTAGAAAAGAAGAAACTAATGATAACGCACCATTCTGAGTTTGGAATTATTCAATCACTATATCTTAAATCTGCAAAAAGCGCCTTTATTTCACAACAAATATTGGAAAGTCAGTGGAAGGAACTAAACTATCTTTCAATGCCAGATTACCAAGAATCTTTAACTGAATACACGGGTTTTGAGAATATATTCAAAGAGCACGGGGTGGATGTTTCCCATTTTAGCATGAATGATTCTGTAATGATTGATTCCATTTATTGTAGAGATGCATCAATTGCTACTGATTTTGGTGTCATTTTATGTACTATGGGAAAAGCTGGGAGAAAAAATGAACCCATTGCTGCTGCAGGTGATTACTCCACGAAAGATATTAAAGTTTTAGGAAGCATCACTGCTCCTGGTACGGTTGAAGGTGGTGATGTTTGCTGGTTAGACGACAAAACCTTAGCGGTAGGTCGAACTTATCGAACAAATCAGGAGGGAATTAACCAACTGAAAGCTCTATTAGAACCAAATGGTGTAACCATCGTCGTAGCCGATTTACCGCACTTTAGAGGGCCTTCTGATGTTTTTCATTTAATGTCGATATTGAGTCCGGTGGATAAGGATTTAGCGGTAGTATATTCCCCCTTGATGCCTATCCGATTTAGGGAAGAGTTACTTAATAGAAATATAAAATTGGTTGAAGTGCCCGAATCTGAATACGATTCTATGGGATGTAACGTCCTTGCTATCGCTCCTCGGGTTTGCGTGGTAGTAGAAGGGAATCCATTAACAAAGGCTGCCTTACAGGATGCGGGCGCTCAGGTTATTACTTATAAGGGACATGAAATAAGTGTAAAGGGGGGTGGGGGACCGACCTGTTTAACACGTCCATTTTTGAGAAAATTGTAGGAATATGGAAAAATTAAAGGTAGCGCTAGCTCAAATAAGTCCGGTTTGGTTGAACAAGAAAAAAACCACCAAAAAAGTCGTTGATTACATTCAAAAAGCGTCTAAAAAAGGGGCTCAATTAGTTGTTTTTGGTGAGGGTTTACTCCCTGGTTATCCTTTTTGGCTTTCGTGTACCAATGGATCTGAGTTTGAATCTATGGTGCAAAAAGAGTTGTTTGCTTATTATGCTTCCCAAGCAGTAGTAATCGAACGCGGCGATTTGACTGCAATTTGTGAAGCTGCTAGAATGTATTCTATTTCCATCTATTTAGGAATTATTGAACGTCCTATGGATCGCGGTGGTCATAGTTTGTACTGCAGCCTGGTTTATATTAGTTCAGAAGGTAAAATTAAATCAGTTCATCGGAAATTGCAGCCGACATATGAAGAGCGATTGGTTTGGTCGCCAGGAGATGGAAACGGTCTTGTAGTACATCCTTTAAAAGATTTTGTTGTAGGAGGATTAAATTGTTGGGAGAATTGGATGCCCATGGCTCGAACTTCCTTATATGCCCAAGGGGAAAATATCCACGTAGCAGTTTGGCCAGGATCCGAAAGAAACACTCGCGATATCACACCATTTATAGCTAAGGAATCTAGGTCTTATGTTATTTCTGTAAGTAGTTTATTCGCTATCAAAGATATTCCGAAAGAAACACCCCACTACGCCACTATTATCGAAAGAATGGAAGCTATGCCTGCAAATGGGGGTTCTTGTATCTCAGGCCCTGACGGGAATTGGATAATTGAGCCTATTGTAGAGAAAGAAGGAGTATTTATAGGGGAACTGAGTTTAGAGCGAGTTTATGAAGAAAGACAAAATTTTGACCCAAGTGGACATTACTCTAGGCCTGATGTTTTGCAACTTCATCTCAACAATGAACGCCTTTCAGTGATGAAAAAATAAATACTTGTATAACTATTCTAATAACCTGTAAGGTTTAAGTCATTTCTTCCTATTAAGTTTTACTAAACTCATTGGATATCGCCAAATAAAGACCTACTTTTGCGGTTCTTTTTAAGAATATGCAAGAATCAATAAGAAACATTGCGATTATCGCACACGTTGACCACGGTAAGACTACCTTGGTGGACAAAATCATTCACGCCAGCAAAATATTTGACGAGCGAAAAGAAACAGGTGAGTTGATCCTCGATAATAATGAATTGGAGCGTGAACGTGGTATCACCATCGTTTCTAAAAACGTTTCTGTTCGTTATAAGGATGTAAAAATCAATATTATTGATACTCCTGGTCACGCCGATTTTGGTGGAGAAGTGGAACGAGTATTGAAAATGGCTGACGGTGTATTGCTTTTAGTAGATGCATTTGAAGGTCCTATGCCTCAAACTCGATTTGTATTAAGCAAAGCAATTGAATTGGGTTTAAAGCCAATTGTAGTTGTAAACAAAGTTGACAAAGAAAATTGCCGCCCTGACGAAGTACACGAGCAAATATTTGACTTGATGTTTAACTTGGACGCGACGGAAGATCAATTGGATTTTCATACCGTTTACGGATCGTCTAAACAAGGTTGGATGAGTCATGACTGGAAAGTTAAGACAGACAACATTACCCCACTTTTAGACAGTATTTTAGATATCATACCTGAAGCTCCTTACAAAGAGGGTTCTCCTAAAATGCAGGTATCTTCTTTAGACTTTTCTACTTTTAAAGGTAGAATCGCGATTGGAAGAGTAGTGCAAGGTGATATCGTGGTAGGAAAAGACTATTTGGTTCATCACCGTGACGGAAAAACGACTAAGTCTAGAATAAAAGAACTTTACGTTTTCGAAGGAATGGGTAGGAAAATAGTCGATACAGTTCGTTCTGGAGACTTATGTGCTATCGTTGGATTTGA
>JAHEMU010000015.1 GCA_024643485.1 Cytophagales bacterium | reverse complement strand
CATACTGTCGTTCTCCATATTTATATCGATTGAAATTAAACGATCCCCTAAATTAAAATCAGTTTTATTATTTAATGGAACGAGACGATGAATGGTTTTATGGGGCAGCATGATATTTACTTGTGGAACCTTCTCCCCTCTTATTATTGAATAATAGTAGGGATATTCTCCAGCGGCAGACTGAGGTGTCAAAATATAATCCAATTGCAATTGCAATAAAGAATCGACTTCATTTTTATAAGGAAAATTTTGGTTGGAATATTCATAATAAAAATTTTCAACCTTAGCATACTCAGTTGAATCGCAAGAAACGAGCCCAAGTCCAATAAGTACGATCATCGACAATGTTTTCATATTTCAAAAATAAAAAAAGCCACTATTGAAATCAATAGTGGCTTTAATATCACATTAGATAATTATTTCAATCCTCTCATATAATGAACAAGGATCCATCGGTCTTCGTCAGAAGCTAATTTTTTCTCAAAAGCAGGCATTTCATCATGACCTTTAGTCAATTTATAAAATAAAGTACCATCTGATTGTTTTTGAAACTCCGCAGTGGTAAAATCTCCAGCAAATGCATCTAATTCAGCAGCTTTAGTTCCATCTCCTAATCCGTCTTTTCCATGACAAGACTTACAATGTTTAGCCCAAAGAGCTTTACCTACTGATTGATTTTCCCCATCGTATTTAACTGGATTGGCTTTTTTCGCTGCATCTGCAGGCACCGTCCATTTCGGGTTTTGTTCAATAGTTTTGAATGACAAGAATGCCAAAGAACACATAATGGCAATTAATAACACATTTAATGACGCTTTCATAATCGTTAATTTTTAATTTTACTAATAATATACAATTTGTATGCCAAATACAACAACACCCCCCAAACACCTAGAATAATCAAATTGGGAAAGATAAGCAACCATAAAGGCGTTTTATCTCTGGTTCCCCACATGGTTCGTTCAAAGTAAGCTTGGTCTAGTGTAGGTATTGGGCCATATTCAATTTCTTGTTCTTCGCGAATAGTTCCGAAAAGATAGTGATCATCCATAAATATCCCAACCGTTAGTTTTCCGTCGAAACCAGCAGGAATATCGGAAGGTATTTCAACTTTAGCTATACCCTCTTCATCAGTTGTGTAGAAATCATCTCCAATGGTTAGAGGACGGAAGCTTCTGCGCACATAAAAGTTAATATCTTCTTCACTTACCGCTTCACCAGTAACTGGATTAGTAAGTTTTGCTGTAACATACCCTACGCTATCTTCCACTGCAAAGGAAATTTCAATTTGAAGAGCGGAAAATTCAACATCAGCAGAGGAGTCTTCATATCCTTTTTGATCCTCTATACGTATTTCAGCAGTAATTAATCCAGAACTATCTGCCCGATTAAAAACACCTTCATCTAATTTAAAGATGGCCACTCCATCCATTCCGGTAGTGATATCTCCTAAAAGCATATCTTCCTCACCAATTTGATAAACATTAACTTTCAAATTAGCTAAATCGTCATATCCTCTTTTGGCCCTAACCCGTGCTTTAACGCGTAAGTGAGGTCCATTTTGGCTATCTTTAAAGTATCCAAGTGACAGTCTGGGAGCAATAAGGTCTTCTTCCTGGAAGGCAAAGGCATTATTGCCAAACCCAAACAGAATGATGCCACTTAAAATCAAACAAATATACCTTATATTATTTTTCATCTTTCTTCTCGTTTATGTGCTCAATATATTCCTCTATAGGAATGATCGGTAAGAACCTTACTAAAGCTGTAATAATCAACAAAGCCATTGCTAATGTACCAATAGTAATCGCCCACTCGTCGTAAGAAGGGTGATATTCAGTCCAATTTTCAGGTATTCCTTGCATTGGCATAAATGGGTGAAGTAAAGTAGGAGTTACAATAAGGAATCGTTTCCACCATGCAGCAATTACAACAATTACAGAGATAATAAATAAAGGTAATGGCTTTCTTCCACGCGGAGTAACAACAACTAATATAGGTAGAATTAGCCCTCCAATAATGGCACTCCAGAATATAGGTGCATAATGACCAAATAACATTCCGAATATATGATGTTCCTCTTCTTTTTTAAGCTTATAGGCAGGAACCAAATATTCATTAATATTAAAATAAAGGTATAGCAAGCACAACATTGCCAAAACCTTACCCATTTTATCAAATAAGTCATCGGTAATGTATTCTTCTAATTTATAGGCCCGTCGCAATAAATACATCGCAGCAATTACCCCACCAGCACCTACAACAAAAGCACCTGACACAAAATATGCACCAAAATTAGTACTATCCCAACCTGGGCGATAGGTAGTGGCAAATAACCATGAAGTAACGGTATGAATACCAAATGCAACAGGGATAATCATCACTGAAAGTACTTGTATAGCATTTGTGTGTATCTTTCTTTGTCCAGGAGTACCTCTCCAATTCAACGAAAGTTTACCGTACCATTTTTTCAAGAATGGTGAACCAGTAAATTTATCTTTAAGGATGGCAAAATCAGGTAATAATGGATAATATAACAACATCACACTAATTACGAGATAGGTGGTAATAACTATCACATCCCACATGATAGGCGATTGCAATCTTCCATAAGCAAATAGATGCCAAATACGATCAGGTCGCCCCATATCCACGATAATCGTAAGACCTGCCATCACAATGGATGCAACGGCAATTATCTCCGATATCCGGGTTAGAGGGACGGTCCATTTTGCCCCAGAAAGACGCAAAATAGCGGTAACCAAAGAACCTACCAGCGAAATTGCTACGAAAAACACGAAATTACTGATGTATATTCCCCAAAATGCGTAGTCTCTGAGTCCGGTTACTTCTAACCCATTATTAAACTGCTTTATGTAACTATAAATTCCTAGAGCTGAAATAATGACAAGAACAATTGTCCAGATCATACCTAATTTACCAAATTTTCTTGGTTCAAGGTCAGCTATTATTTTTTCTTCTGTCATGATTGAAACAAATTATTCTGCATTTTCTTCTTTAAATTCCTCGTAGTTTTCCAACCCTTCTTCGTATTCGAACAATCGGTCAACTGGCGGTAAATAATAGACACTTGGGTTTGTTCCCAAATCTTCCATTAGTCGATAACCAGCACGTTTTTCAAGTATTTCACTCAAACGAACTGTTTCTGTACCAGTAGTAACAACATCTTCGTACATATCACCGAAATAGAAAACAGAATTTGGACAAGCAGTTACACAATGAGGAAGTTCCCCTTTTGCTAGCATATCCGGACAGAAATCACATTTATCAACCGTTCCTTTTTGTGCAGGAACAGAAGTTTCTGGTGAATGGTGGTGCCCCATCATCAAGGAATCAATTTCAATTTCAGGAATTGATTCTCCCCAATTGAAAACCCTCGTAGAATATGGACAAGCAGCCATACAGAATCTACAACCGATACATCGGTCATTATCAATTAAAACGATTCCATCCTGTCGTTTGAAAGTAGCATCCACTGGACATACCTTAACACAAGGAGGTTTATCACAATGCTGACAAGTAGTAGGTTGCCAATATGGCGCACTATCCTCTGTGTCTTTCATGCTATACACCTTCAACCATTCGTTTGGTGTTTGTATGAGGTGATTTTTGTTACAAGATGAAACACATTTTTTTGCATTTTGACATCTTGCAAGGTCAATCACCATCACAAATTTCTTTCCTGGAATCCCCTCTCTCACTGCATAATCACCAAAGTTACCTAATTTGGCAACTGATGACTTGTCCACTTCCATCACCTTTCCTTCAGGGGAAAGAACTTTGATTTTTTCCGTATTACTATGTTTATCTGAGCAAGAATCGAGCATTGGAACCACCGATGCAGCCCCTAATGCGGTTAATCCTTTTTTCAGAAAATCTCTTCTATTATTATTTTCCATGGCTGTGCTTATTTTTTATGAATCCAGGTTTTAACCTCGTCTGTACTTGCAGAACGGGCATTTTCCTGAATATTATCATCAACTTCCACTTCGACTAATTCGCCATCTTCTGTTAAACACTTAATGGTTTTTTTACTTGAAGCTAAAGCTGTTGGTGCAGCAGAAAGTATAATACCACCTGCTAATAAGCCTTTCAGTCCATTAAGGAGAAATTTCCGACGACGATCTGTTTTATCTAACTCTTTCATTTTCAATAGATTAAAAGTTCCAAAGACGAGTAATATTGAATCCTATCAAGAAGTTTTCACCAAATTTCCCATTGGTAAAAGAATAATCATTGTAAGACGTATTTCTTTGAGGAACAATACCTCTGTTGTTGGTTACAAACACTTGGAAGGCATGGTTTGAAGTTGCCATTTCAATTCCAAATGACAAGGCCGGTTTCAAATCAACTTGATCAGTTGGATGATCGGTAATTGGATGGTCGTAACCAACGATAACAGCCATTGTAGAAGTTACTTTGTATCGAGCTTTTATTGAGGCTGAAATAATATCATTACTAAATGCGCTATCTACACCATTAAAATGGCTTAAACTAGGAGCTAATTGCACACTCAATTTTGAATTGATTCTAGAAGCAATGATTAATTCATGGAAATAAGACCAACGCTGAGTTCCATTGTCAACGCCGTCATTTTCTCCAGTATCGACTACCGCATTTCCGAAGTAAGTAACACTAACAGGGATAGACCAGCTTCTAGTTTGAGTCAAAATTGAGTATTTTACATTAAAATCTAGTTGGCTATCGTCTTTTGTATTTCCAAAACCAATACTCAATTTATCAATTGGCGAATACGAAAACCCTAAGCGAATATTACTTGGAGCATAAAATCCCCATAAATCGGAGGCGCCATTGCCTGTAGTTCCAAAACGGTGAAGAATATCAAACTCGAAAGTCCCTTTACCAGGAACCATTACAGTTTGACCGTCTAATAGCCAAACGCTTTCAAAAGATGAGCGTACAGGACGGTTGTCCTTTTCAGTGGCTTCTTCGTCTTGTGCATTTACGATTAATACTGACAACAAGGCAAAAGCAAAAAAGTAGAATTTTAATAATGTAGTTTTCATTTCTTTTTCCATTTAATGTGATTAATTATCAAGAGCGCCTTGTTCAATCCAGGCAAGAATATAGGCTTTTTGTGTATCGGAAGCATAGTTTTTCATAGATCCAGTATTCACTTTCACATAAATTGAAGAAAGTTCAGGATTATCTACATCTACATATCCGGAATAAACTAAACTATTATAGGCGTTAGCGGCAGATAAATCTGGATTTATAGCACCACTTACATGGCAACCGGTAACGCTACAATTATTTGTGAAAATTGGTAAAACATCAGTTTGCCAACTTACATCGCCCGAAACACCCTCTGGTTTAGGAAGCGTTTCATAAGTACAAGAAGTTAAGCTAATTCCAAAGGCACACAAAATGGTTAATATTTTTAACAGGTTTTTCATGGCTAATTTGATTTAGGTTTGAAGAATAAAGAATGGCCTGTACTTCCAACACTGTTTAAATCGTCGTTATCGTACAAATAAATATCAAAATCAATTAGTCCGTCTTTTGGAGAAAAAACCGCATCATCTGCATTTCCAGTATTCAATTTACGAACAAACATCACCTGATATCCATTCGTGTTTTTCTTAATAATATCAATTTTACCCAAAACCACATTGCTAATGGCTTTAATGTCTGCAGATGAACCCGCTGGTACCTGCAATACATTACCTGGTATTCCACTCCAGGAATATAATCTTGTTTTTACATCTTCTTTTTGTTCTGCAGTCATGGCATTCCAATACCCTTGACCATCATGATCAGGACGATCAATATGCGAATCCATACCTGAACGAGAAATTCTGGAGAATGAACCTGGCAATCTAAAACTAACTCCAGATTCATAATCATAACCTGCGCCGTCGCCATTCACACCATGACATTTGGCACAATGTAATTGATATTCAGCATCTCCATTTACCACATCACCAAGGTAATCCGTGCTATTTAATACATAAAAACCAGGGTCTAGAATTGTATAACCTCCTAATTCTCTGTTTAAAGTTTGAGAAGTACCATCCCATTCATATTTTGGCCCAGACCTATTAGTATCGTCCAATTCATTTTCAAAATATGGCATTGTTCCTGCATCAGGTAACAATGAACCATTTAGCATCATATCCAATGCATATCCAACCGGCTCGGATAGTCCCAAACTCCATTGCCACACATCCTTTTTCCCAGCACCCATGTCAAAATTAAACTGAAGTTTATCATCACTACGCTGCCGAGTCCAACCAGTTCCATTATCCCCTTTTTTTGAATCAGCCGGTCCATTATAATACCAATTATGGTTAGCAGGACTAAAAGACTCATCATTCCATGAGGCAAAAATATAAACATTGGTATCATCATAAAGTGCTCTTAAAAGCACTTCAGTCCCTAAACCTTTATTAAAGCTAGACAGACCATTAAAAGTACCATACGTATTTAAGATTCCATCATCAGCTGGCTTTTGCCCAGTAACCTGATCAGAAACAGTTATGGTATAATAATTTAAACTTCTCCATCTTGGATCCTTGATCGATGAGGGAGGTTGTTCAGTATAATAGGCAGTTAATTGTGGAGTAAGCTTTGCTCCCGCAGGTTCAAACTCTTGATAGGTACAAGAGGAAAGAATAAAAGAAATAAAACTTAAAGCAAGTAACTTTTCTACACTAAACAATTTATAATTCGTGGCTTTCATAGCTAAATGTTAATAAAAATTTTGGTAGAATAAAAGCCCGGTGGTTGCCGGGCTTTTTTTTTATCTAAGAAACTTACAGTGCAATTGGCAATCTAAGTTGGAAAGAGGTATAAACTGATACCATATCCTGAACGTGGCCTGAAGAAATTGCATGGTTATTGATTGCATCGAAGTCAAACATGCTTTCAAATGAACTGTATTGCATTGTTCCATCAGCTTTTAACCAACCTGGGAACCATTTGATGTACATTTTAACTTCTGAAGTAGCTCCGTTGAAAGTAAAGTCACCTGTTACAACATAACCGTCTCCGTAAAAATCAATGTTAGTAGATTCGAAAGTAGCTTCACCTGTTCCGTCAAGAGTTACGTCATCACCAAGTTCATTACCACCTTCATCAAGATTAGTCGCTGACAATTCGCCTGCAGTACCATCACCATCAAGATCAGACCAAACTAACCCAAAAGTTCTAGAGATACAATTGTGACCACCGTCTCTACCTGGTTGACCTGTATAAACTGTTGTTAAATCTACTGATGCGTTAATTGTGCTGTTTGCCAAATCTGAGTCGTCAAAATCCATTTCAATTTCCCAACCACTGAAACGACCTGAGAATGTAGCATTACCATCGTCATAAGGGAATTCGAAAAGCAATTCTGAGTGAGTATAATCTGAAGTCCAATCTCCAACCTCAGCTATATTATTAACAACAACTCCTGCTGCGCCGGCGCTTTTTAGTTCAACTCCTTTTGTTAAATCAGCATCCACAACAGTAATTAAATTACTATCATCAGATAAGAAATTCAAACCATTTAATCTTGCTGCTGGGTTTCCAGTATAATAATTGGCGAAAATGAAATAGTTTCCAGGTTTAAGGTTTGGAAATGCGTAAACTCCGTCTTCGTCAGTAACTGTAACTGAAAAATAATTTGCGGTTGGTGCTTCTCCCTCAGCTATATAAACATAGGCGCCACCAGCGACTCCATCTACATAACTTACGGTACCACTTACAGTATATGTATCAAGATAAACATATTCTGTTTCTGTTATCGTTTCTTTGCAACTGAAGGCAAAGATTGATATTAAAATGAATAAATAAGATAATTTTAAAGCTTTCATGACTTTTAGTATTTAATGTTTGTTTTATCTAATTGATGAATCAAAGGTAAGAGGGTATCTACAAAAGTCGGATGACACACCACATGATCGAAAATGATTGATATAAACTAAAAACATGACGTATATCATTTTTTTATTTGATATTGTTTTAAATGCCCTTTTTTCATCATTTTCACCACTTTTTTTATCATGTTTTATTGAGTATTTAAAAACATGTCCATTGAAACACCCAATATTTTTAATAAAAAAAGGGCTGCTTTTCAGCAGCCCTTAGGGAATTAAACAAAATCTGACGTCAGAAACCAATCACAGCCTCAAACATAATCCCATTAAATTCCGCATTTTCAAAGTAGTGACCTATTGGATAGTCGTTGTATTGTTGATTAACATATTCCAATTTCGCGAGTACATGGTCTCCTAGGAACCAACCAGCGCCTAATTGAACTCTTGAAATAGAAGCATCTGTCAATCCACTTTCCAATTCTCCAAATACCTGATTGTATCGAGCTCCAACATAAACACTCTCATTTCCGAAAAGTCGATATATTAATTCACCAGGTAATTGATTTACAGATCGTTCCGCAGCTTCGTCAGTTCCTCTATAGCCTTTTGAAGTTTCCATTAATCCAAAGAATTCAAATCCTTGAAATTTAACGAATGGATTCAACATAAAACTAGTTACCTTATTTGAGAACCCAGGACTATATCGACCTGATTGAGCTTTATCTACTGCATTTATAGAAGTTAATACACCAGATCGACTCATAAACATTTGCGGTTCAACTGCATAGAAGTATCTTGATCCACCTCTATCACCGTCATAAATGTGATTGGTTGCATTTGCATCCTCTGTAGTGTACATAGATCCTGTCAATCGAAGCCGAACATCTTCATTCAATTGGTTATCGTATCCTACTTTGCCATAGAATGCTGCACCACTGTTGACGTTCGTACCTTTCACATCTCCTTTAATCTCACCTTCAGAAATTCCCAACATACCTAGGAAACCGTTGGATCTAAAATAAACTTCACCTCCAATTTGAGTATCAAAAGCATCCATAATATAATTTCCTACGAATGGGTTGAAAATAGCATTTCCATTATCCGTTCTCCTGAAGTGTCCGTCACCGTAATTCACTTCCATATGACCTATACGAATGGTAGTGAATTTCATGAAATTGTCAACAGCATCTGATTTTAAGAAAGGAAGCTTATCAAATTGAATATACCCTCCTTTTACCCAAGCTTCGTTGTGATGCCTTGCAGACAAATAAGTAATTAGCTCCATTCTTATACCGTCATCTAACTGCACGTCTATATTGAAGTTAGCAGCGGCGAGATTGAAACCATTTTTAATGTCGGCAACAAGCATGGTTTTATCCGGTGTAGGAAATAACTCTGGACTAGCCAAATAATCGATAGTGTATTGGTTGGTATGGTCTAATGCTTGGAATTGTTGGGCAAATGCACCTCCAATTCTCACGTTTAATCCGGTAAATTCAACATCGTCTTTCACTGGTTCAAAAACAGTTAACCCCAGCTTACTTACCGGTCGATAATTTTGAATAACAGGTTGTTGCGCTACGACGTACTGTGTAGCTAATAGAAAAACAACCACGGTCTTAAAGATTTGAGCTTTCATGGTAATATTTGTTTGATTTTCTATATTAAAAATATCAAAGTTATTTGAATATATTAATGACAAACAACATTCACCAGTGTGATTTTAATGATACATACTACATGATATTCCTCATTTTTTACAATTTAATTATTCTTTTATATTATTATAAATCATATAAATACTTTTAGTTTACTTTATTATATTTTTATTATATATAAAAGGAATCACACATCACTGGTGATTCCTTTTAACAAAACCCTATGTATAAACCTATTAATTTTCCGCTAAAACACTCGACGATTTTAAGTATGAAACAGAAAAACTAATCACTAGGTCGTTTCCCGTTTTTATCGTTCCAAACATGACACTTGGAGGTGTCACATCAAAATCAGTCATTTTAATTTTCTTTTCTCCTTCAAAAGTGAAGATCCCATCCTCCTGAAACGCCTTTACAACCATCGCCTCACGCCTGGTTTTACCGGCAATTATCAGTTCACCAATAGCATCTATCTGATAATAATTGCTATATTCGGTTATTTTCACCACCTCAATTAGTCGATATTGAATCAGTTTGTATTTGTTAGTTTTAAGAGCTTCATAACAATAATTGTCCATTGTTGTTTTTCCACTTTTTAAAGATTCTGCCTTTGTTTGAAAATTTAGCGACTTGATTTCAACCAGTTTACCTCCATTTAATATCACCTCCGTGACCCCTGATCCGTCGTCTGAAACCATCTCCCAATCGTGCAAAGTGCTGGTTCCCGCTACTTCCATTTTAACATCAAGTGAAACTTTATATTGCTGGGCTGAGACCATACAGGGCAGCAGCGTTAATAGAAACATAACCCCCTTTTTCATGACAGTATCATTTGTATTATATAAAGCTAATCACAAAATAATACAAATAAAATGACGTAGGTCAGCTAGCTGACATATCTTCGTCATTTATAAAAAAATCACACTACTTAGATTGGACAGTTATGATATTGACAGGGCAGTTTCGAGCGGCTAGTTTATTTTCATCTAGCTCCCAATCAGGCACTTCTTTGATATAATAATCACCTTTTTGAATGCTCTTTTTTAAATAGCTTTTACCGTCATTTTTAGACATCACCCAATGTTTGGGCGCGGCTTCCACGCACGCATTACACCCGATACATTTATGACGTAATTGGATAATTTTAACCACGAATAAGTCCTATTGAGCTCGTTCTACAATTTTATACAACTTATCGGAAGGTCGAATCTTCACCTCAATTGGCATTGAAAATACTTGCCCCCTTTTCACTCGATCGGTCGGCTGAGTATCTTCCTGTCGAAGTTCAGTAACTTTGGTTTTGTGAATTCCAAATGAAGTACTTGTAATTAAAATTTCATCACCAATCTTCAATTCACCCACATCCATTTTAAACTCACCAACTTTTATCTGATCAAAATATTTCTTACCAGTACCCAGATATACTTTTTCTTCCGTAGAAACCGACCCTTCTTTATCGCTCCATTCTCCGATTTTCTTACCCATAAAATATCCGCCCCAGAATCCTCGGTTGTACACTTTGGTTAGGCGCTCTTCCCAGGCAGAAACCAATTCAGGAGTAAATGGCACATCTTGCTGCCAAGCTTCCACGGCCTCTTTATAACATTTGGTCACTTCATATACATATTCAGGGCCTTTACTTCTCCCCTCAATTTTCAACACCTTCACTCCGGCGTCCATTACCTTATCGATAAAGTTTATCGTACATAAATCCTTCGGACTCATGATAAACTCATTATCTATTTTCAATTCATTCCCCTCCTCATCTTTCACCGTATATGATCTTCTGCAATTTTGTTTGCAAGCACCCCGGTTGGCTGAAGAATTCATGGTATGTAAACTCATATAACACTTACCCGAAACTGCCATACACAAAGCGCCGTGAACAAAAGTTTCTATCTGGACTGGATTTCCAGAGGGACCTTTAATCTCCTGTTTTTTAACCTCCGCGCAAATATGTTCCACTTGTTGAAGCGTCAATTCTCTAGAAAGCACCATCACTTCGGCAAAATTCGCATAGAATTTCACCGTTTCGACGTTGGTCACATTTACTTGAGTTGATACGTGAACAGGAAATTGAATAGAATTAGCATAGTTGATTGCCGCGTGATCCATCGCAATTACTGCATCGATATTGGATTCCTTTGCTTTATCAACAATGGTTTTCATTAACTTAATGTCATGATCATAAAGGATGGTATTCAACGTCAGATACGTTTTAACACCTTTTTCATGACAAATATTAGCGATCTCAGCCAAATCTTCCAATGTAAAATTTATAGAAGAGCGGGCACGCATATTTAGTTGTTCAATTCCAAAATATACTGCATCTGCTCCCGCTTGTAGCGCCGCCTGAAGTGATTCCCAAGAACCCACAGGTGCCATTACCTTTACCTCTCCTTTTGTATTCATCCTGCAAAATTAGTAATTTTTATCAACAGTAATTAAGCAATCTGATATAAAAACCTACGAGGCAATCAGATTGAGTTCGAGTAGCAGCATGAGATATAGATTAAGTTGTACGGCTATCAGTAAAAATGACCTTTGCTGCATTAATTTACAAATAGCTAATTCGAAGGCGCAATCAGTAATTAAAAAATAAGATTGATTCAAAAAAAAATTGTTCATAAATTAGGAATTCCGCCTGAAAAATGGTTCAAGGAAAGTCCTAACCCCTGCCCTACATAGCAAAAAAAGCAGTTCTCACCACTTTTCCAACTTTTAAACGTTTATCTAAAAACTTACCTATTTTCTGGATTTTAAGTATTTAAAAATGGATAAAGAATAGGAAATTGGGTAAATTGATGTGGGGCGGGGTTGGTGTGCCCAGAAGTAATTACAACGTGAGAATGAATATTATTTTCGGATGGGCGTTTCAATAAAACGGGATAAAAAATGGAATCGGCGAAACAAAAGCTTCAATATTATTATCAAATATTTCTAGCCCGACTTCTTGTAATTCCTTCGATATCTAATTAAATTATAAACTTTCTGTTCAACATTATAATTAACCTTTCCATGGGACTATTCGACAAACTTAAAAATGAATTAATAGACATTATTGAATGGCTGGATGATTCAAACAATACTCTTGTATATCGATTTGAACGATACCAAAATGAAATAAAGAATGGAGCGAAACTGACCGTTAGAGAAGGTCAAATGGCGGTTTTTATCAACGAAGGTAAAATTGCCGATGTTTTTCAACCCGGCATGCACACGCTTAACACTGAAAATCTTCCAATTTTAGCCACTCTTAAGGGCTGGAAATATGGGTTCAATAGTCCATTCAAAGCAGAAGTATATTTTGTTAGTTCCAGAAATATGACAGATCAAAAATGGGGCACTAAGAATCCTATTACCCTCTCTGACCCTCGTTTTGGTATGTTGGAAATCCGATCGTTCGGTACTTACGTCATTCGCGTGAAAGATGCTGGCTTATTTATTAAGGAAATTGTAGGTACGGACGGGCATTTTACTACAGAAGAAATTACCGAGCAACTTCGAAGCTTAATTGTTACACGCTTTACTGACGCTGTGGGAGAATCCGGGTTCCCTGTGGAGGCATTTGCTGCTAAAATGAATGAGTTAAGTGATTTCGTTCATCAAGCAATGGCACCTGAATTCATGAATTATGGAATTGAAATAACAAAATTCCTGATTGAGAACATTTCCATGCCCGAAGAAATTAAAAAAGAAATCTTCGAACTATCTCGTTTAAATGCAGTTGATCTTAATAAATTAACTCAAATGAAAGCAGCAAAAGCAATGGAAGCGGCTGCAAACAATCCAAGCGGCACCGCCGGTGCAGGAATGGGAATGGGAATGGGTTTCGCAATGGCCAATCAAATGGGTCAACAGTTTTCACAGCAACAACAACAATCTCAGCAGCAATCAGCTAGTGCTCCACCACCAGTCCCCGGCTCTCCTCCCCCATTGGTTTTTCATGTGGTAATCAACGGACAACAAGCCGGACCTTATGATATGGCTACATTAAAGCAACTTGCTTCTCAACAACAACTAACTAAAGAAACGCTGGTTTGGAGAGAAGGCATGGGTAATTGGTCTGCGGCAGGTGCTGTGGGTGAACTCAGTTCAGTATTCAATAGTGTTCCACCTCCAATTCCAGGATAAAAATGTCGACAGAAGAAATTCACAAAGAGGCTCACCTTTTTAATTGTACAGAATGTGGGGCGGAACTCAATTACAAACCCGGAACTATCTCCTTGAATTGCAATTATTGTGGCAATAAAAATGAAATTCCGGTTTCGAATGAATCCATCGAAGAATTAGACTTTGAGAAATTTGTGGCTAGCACTATTTCCGAAGAGGATACCGTTTCAGAACATTATGTAAAATGCGATTCTTGTGGGGCTTCTTCTTCATTTTCTTCGGAAATTACCGCATCAAATTGCCCTTATTGTGGAACTGCGCTAGTTTTTTCTCATTCTGAAGATGTTAATATCATAAAACCAAAGGCCCTGCTCCCATTTAAATTGGACAAAAACGAGGGCATTGAATCTTTCAGAAAATGGATTAAAAGTTTGTGGTTCGCCCCAAATGCAATCAAAAAGGCCGCATTAAGTTTGAATAACTTCAAAGGGGTTTACATGCCGCACTGGACCTACGATTTCGATACGCGTACAGTTTATACGGGTCAACGCGGAACGCACTATACCGTTAGTGAGAGTTATACGGAAAACGGCCAAACAAAAACCCGTCAGGTCCAAAAAACTCGATGGACCACAGTAAGCGGAGAAGTTTCTCGATTCTTCGACGATATTGTAATTAGTGCCTCCAATTCGCTGCCTAGAAAGTATGTTGAAGAATTGGAACCGTGGGATTTAAACAATCTAGTGCCCTATGAAAAAGGGTATCTCAGTGGATTTATCAGCGAAAAATATCAAATAGAATTGCCAGAAGGCTATCAACTTGCAAAAGAAAAAGCGGATAGCATGATTCGAGGTTTGGTGAGACAAGATATCGGTGGCGATGATCAAAGAATTGTACATTTGCAATCCAGCTTTTCGAACACTTCGTTCAAACACATTTTATTGCCCGTTTATATCAGTGCATATACTTTTAAAAGTAAGCTTTATCAGTTTGTCGTGAATGCGCGTACCGGTGAAGTTCAAGGAGAACGACCTTGGAGTTGGATGAAAATCGGTGGCTTAATTGCAGCTGGAATTGTAGCGTTTATCTTGATCAGGTGGTTGATGATGAAATGAAAATTGTTTCAATCTTGTGAAATATCGATTTCAAAATTATGTTTGTTTTGAACTTCTATACAAATCGTTATATTCGTCCATTCAGAATTTTAATTTATCCTAAATAATCTATTTTCTTATGAAGAAAATTATATTTACTCTTTCTTTTGTAGCTATATCACTCTCCATTTCCATTGCACAAAACAAATGGTCAACTGCCAACCCCGGTGATTCTTGGAACTTTAAAAATGTCACCTTATCCACCAATGAAGGCACCTGGATGAGCGTTGATATTAGTCCCGACCGCACAAAAATTGTGTTCGATTTATTGGGAGATATTTACACCATGCCCGTGGAAGGTGGAATCGCGACTCCTTTAAGAACCGGACTTCCTTATGAAGTGCAACCGCGTTTTAGTCCAGACGGATCTAAAATATTGTTCACTTCCGATGCAGGCGGTGGGGATAACATCTGGGTAATGAATAGCAACGGTGGTGAGGCCAAACAAATTACTAAGGAAAATTTTAGATTACTAAATAACGCCACATGGACTCCCGATGGCCAATATATTATTGCACGTAAACATTTTACTTCTGGAAGATCATTGGGTGCAGGAGAAATGTGGATGTATCATATCACCGGTGGAAGTGGTATTCAATTGACTAAACGCAAAAATGACCAACAAGATGTAAATGAACCTTCCGTTTCTCCCGATGGGAAATACCTATATTACTCTGAAGACATGTATCCGGGTGGATATTTTCAATACAACAAAGATCCGAATAATGAAATATACGCCATCAAACGACTGGATCTTGAAACAGGTGAAACAAACACCATTACTGGTGGAAACGGTTCTGCTTCTCGCCCTGTCATTTCAAGGGATGGATCAAAAATGGCCTTTGTTCGCAGAGTAAGGAAAGAAACGGTATTGTTTATTCGAGATTTAACAACGGGGACAGAGATTCCCGTTTGCAAGGAATTGGATAAGGATCAAATGGAAGCATGGGCTATTTTCGGAACTTATCCAAATTTCAACTGGAATCACAACGATACGGAAATAATCATGTGGATGAAAGGAAAGATTTATCGATTGAATATCAAAACAGGGGAACTTACTAACATTCCTTTCCAAGTGAATTCACAACTTAAAATAGCGGACGCTCTTCATTTTAAAAACGACGCATATACTCCTGAATTTAAATCCAAGGCGATAAGAAATGCGGTTACTTCACCTGATGGCAAATGGATGTTGTTTTCAGCAGCTGGCCATATTTACAAGAAAAAATTACCATTCGGTGAACCTGAAAGAGTAACAAATTCAAATGAATTAGAGTTTGAACCTTCATTTGCCGCAGATGGAAAAATAATCGCTTATGTGACTTGGAATGATGAAGCCAAGGGGGCTATTAACATCTACGAATGGCAAAACAAAAAGGCTCAGCCTGTAAAACTGACGATAAAAGAAGGGATATACCGAACTCCTTCTTTTAGCAAGGATGGTAAAATGATCACATTTGTCCGTGAAGATGGAAATATAAACCAGGGTCCGATGAACATTGGAACTACGGGAATCTATCTTATGTCTGTTGAAGATCGTAGAGAAATTAAATTAATAGATAATGGGGAGTTTCCCACCTTCAATAAATCAAATGATAGGATTTTTTATCAATCTGGGAGATATCTGACAAAAGAATTGAAAAGCGTTAATCTGAGTGGCGGGGACGGGATAACCCATGTTAGTAGTAGCTATGGAACGCGCATCATTCCAAGTTTTGATGAAAAATGGGTAGCCTTTATAAATCTTCATAATGTATATGTTGCTCCTTTCCCCAAAACCGGAAAACCGTTGGAATTAACACCAAACGGAAGTAATGTTCCTGTTACACAATTAACCAAAGATGCCGGAATCAATGTACATTGGTCGGGGGATTCTAAAAAAATACTTTGGACTTTGGGCAGTCAATATTTCTCCAAGGAATTAGTAAAATCATTTACCTTTTTACCCAATTCACCCGACAGTTTACCGGCAATTGAAACTTCAGGAACTGAAATTGATCTGATTTTAAAATCGGACAAACCTTCCGGTAGAATTGCATTTGTTGGTGCAACTATTATTACAATGAAGGGCGATGAAGTGATAAATAACGGTACCATTTTGGTGAACG
>JAHEMU010000268.1 GCA_024643485.1 Cytophagales bacterium | reverse complement strand
CCTTGATTATTCTTCAGTTGATAGTAGGTGCTTATTTTCAGGCATTAGGTAAAGCAGGAGCTTCCTTGTTTCTCACTTTGTTAAGACAAGGGATGATCCTTATTCCATTGTTGCTTATACTTCCCCATTTTTTCGGATTGAAAGGCATTTGGTTTTCGTACCCGTTGGCCGATTTGCTGGCGATTGTAATTACCTTAATGTTTGTAAGAAAAGAGGACTCCTTTCGATGGAGGAGTCCTTTTAATTAAAACGAGGAGTTACAAGAAGAGGAAGTCTGTGGACCTAAATTGACAATAATTCATGTGTTCTTTCACATTCTTTACCTTGGTAAAGTTTTTCTAATATCTCCTTAAAAACGGAAATTTCAGGGTTTATATGATGAAATAGTGTCATGCAAGATTGTACCTTAAGATCATCAGGTTCTCCTAGAATTTCAGTAGCGGTTTTATTGTTGTGATGGAGAAGTGCGGAGGAAATTTCAATTAATCTGGCTCCCAATATGGGATGGGCGAGAAAATCCACAGCTTCTTCTCTGGATTGAATTCGGTAGTAATTGGCATTTCTACTTTTCCCGGCATCGGAAATTTGCGGAAAGATAAACCAGATCCAATGGCTTTGCTTTTTGCCTGCCCGGATTTCATTCAGCGCTTGTTGATAGGTGGATTGTTGGGCGGTGAGGAATCTTTGGAGGTTGGACATGATTTTTCAAAAACGATATTTGTTAAACGAATATAAACATTTATAATTTGGAGTAGGTGTGACTCTTTGGTTAAATTGTATCGGGGAGGGGTTGATGCTTTCCCAACGAAAAACATTTGATTATTCAAAATTCTACACGCTTAGTAAGCGTTTAAATTTTTTTAATATCCTGTTTTCGATTTTAATTACTTTATTATCAAATTTATCCTTCGTAAAAAGTTACTCTCATGTCTAACGTTCAACAAGCCAGAGAAAAATATCGTCCGGTTGATGTAAAATTATTATTTATTGCTGAAGCGCCACCCTGCTCACCTGATCGATTTTTCTACTTTGAGGAGGTGAATTCTGGCGATTCTCTCTTTCTTCATATTATTCGAGAAGTATTTCCCGACGTTGCAAACTGGGAAGTAAAGGAAATTAGGAAAAGGAAAGAGGAGCTATTGTTGCGCTTTATGGAAGATGGATATTTTCTGGAAGACAGCGTCGCGGTTGCTATTCCAAAAGGGACCACAATAGGTGGTAAAATGAAATTGATTCGTGAAAATCAGCACGACTTAAAGAAGAGAATTTCGGCTTACCAAAATGTTCCTATAATTCTACTGAGTTCCACGGTGTTTAAATCGAACAGTGAATTCTTGAAGGCCGATTTTAACATACTTAATGACCTGCCCATTCCCTTTCCAGGAAGTGGACAACAAGGAAATTTTAAAAGAGAGATTAGGAAATATTTATTATAAATTTATATTCAGATTTATATTGAAAATAAATGAAACCCCTCTTCACCATCCTGCTCCTTATTTTATCCAATACTTTTATGACGTTGGCTTGGTATGGTCATCTGAAATTCGGACAATGGAGCTGGGTGAGTAAATTAGGTCTTTTTGGTGTAATCCTATTAAGCTGGGGAATCGCTTTTTTCGAATATATTTTTCAAGTGCCAGCGAACAGAATGGGGTTTACGGAGTACGGTGGACCTTTCAACCTATGGCAACTTAAGGTAATACAGGAGGTAATTACACTCGTGGTGTTTACCGTGTTTGTGCTTCTGGTTTTTAAAACGGAAACATTGAAATGGAACCACGTCGTGGGGTTTGTTTTTTTGATACTGGCAGTCCTGTTTATTTTTAAAAAATAAGTAAAGTCTTAAATTAAATATACTTTTCTCGTTACCTGTTGCGTGTTTGAACTTATATATCAGTAAATTGTTATTTCAGTATCCATTTTCAAGCAAATATGAAATCTACTTTACATAAAGCATCTTCTAGAGGTCATGCCAACCACGGATGGCTAAATTCTTACCATACCTTCAGCTTTGCCGGTTACTACCATCCTGAGCGAATTCATTTTGGTGCGTTGAGGGTTTTGAACGACGATACCGTAGCGCCAGGAATGGGGTTTGGCTCACATCCTCACGAAAACATGGAAATTATTTCCATTCCGCTTTCAGGCGATTTGGAACATAAGGATGACATGGGAAACTTAACTGTGATTAAGGAAGGGGAAATACAGGTAATGAGTGCGGGTACTGGAATTGTTCACAGTGAATACAATCGAAATAAGGATAAAGAGGTAAAATTCTTACAGATTTGGGTATTTCCCGACGCGAAAAATGTAACCCCTCGCTACGATCAGATTTCAATTCGAGAAGTGGAAAAAAGAAATGAATTCTATCAAGTACTTTCTCCAAACGTCGATGACGATGGGGTGTGGATCCATCAAAAGGCCTGGTTTCATCTCGGAAAATTTGACGCTGGAAACGAGAGAACCTATACCTTTAAACACTCGGGGAATGGTCTGTATTTGTTTGTACTCGAAGGCGCTTTGGAGGTGAATGGTCAAGAATTAGCCCAACGCGATGGGATGGGAATTTGGGATGCTTCTTCCTTTAAGGTGAAAGCAACCGCGGATGCTTATTTCCTTATGATGGAAGTGCCAATGGAGTTTTAATTAATAAAATGGTTCTTCATTTTTGATTCTGTCTTCTACCGCAATTTCAATGGGTACACCGTCGATATAAACGCTTGTAACAAGTCCTGTTCCGTTAAAAACAGAGACCAATGCATAAATTTCAATATCTCCATCGCTACTCGCTTCCAAATATAAAGCTTCTGCCATTGGAGCCTTTGATTCTTCCAAATATAAACGGTTGAATGGATACTCTACTTCGATGGTTAATGAATCTCCAGCTTGATTGTCGCTTATATAGTTGATAGGAACCTCGAGATAAGAAGTCGTTTCAGGGATTTCAAATGACATTTCATCGATTTGTGCCATTCCATACTGATCAGTTGTGAAGGTGATATATACTAAATCGCCTATGATAAAAGTATTGTCTTCTTTCGTCGTTTTGAAGGAAGTAGATTCAAATCTCAGGGTAATGTATCTTCCGCGAAATGGATCTTCTGGATCAATAGGTTGAACTTTAAAATATAATTCCTCGCCTTTATTTAGAATTATATTATTGCTACTAATCATTTTAATTAGAACTGCCAATTGAATTAATACCATGGCAGCAAACCCTATCCAAAGTATTTTTCCTTTAAGCATTTTGTTTTCTCTTTTTAAGTAGGCGATAGTTTACAGTGAAAAATGATATACCAATAGCTAAAAATAATACTCCTCTTACAATAAAAGTAAGATCCGTATCGACAAATCGACAGAGGATTAACGTGGAGATAATTAATAGTCCAAAGTTTAATTTGCCTAAATGATTTATTTCAGATCCATTTTTGATTGTTATGATTCCTGTTCCCAGGGTAACGATATTTATTAGCCAGAAGGTAAATTCAAAATTTAATAGAAGCGGAAATATAAAAAGGAACAAAACAAACATCCATGAAAATGGCTGAAACTGTACCAATTCCCCCCTTTTGTATTGTTTAAAAAGGATTACCAATCCAATTCCGGTGAGTACGATAGTGGCGATCCATTCCGGAGCCAATAGAAATCCTTCTGATTCTCGTAATAAGGAACTGTGAAATAATTCTTTTGATACTTCTTCAAAACTGAGAATGATAAGCATGATGGAGGTTCCTACGGAAGCAATAAAAGTGAGTGGATTAATTCGGTAGTTTTCAAAATGGAGCCTGGAAGAAGTACCTAATAAATAAAATACGCCAAACAAACTGAAATAAGCTACCAACATTAATTCTTCAGTATGATGGGCAATCGATCCCAAATTAATCACCAAAGAACTTGCCATCAGCCAATGAAAGATAAATAAGAAATTGCTCTTTTTATTTTTACGGATCTGGAGATAATAAAAGGGGATAATCAGGATAAGTAGTAGCCAAAAATAATAAGTATCATTTCTATGGAAGTAATCAGCTAAAACATTGTAGTACGAAATACCCGCTAAATAAAGGATTCCTGCCATGGAAGAGTTAGCAATGTAAACAAGAGGGATCGCGAGCAAGGTCCATGTAATCATAAAGCCTTCTAAATCGCCGCCAAGATTATATATTTGTCCAAGCATAGCAATTGCCGCCCCGATAGCAAAAATTAGAAAAGTACTTGCCGATTCAATCCATAGAGTTTCATTTTTCTTTTTCCATAAGGAATACCCTACAATTACTTGACCTAAAACCATTGGTATAAGAGCCAGAACGGTCTTTAACCCATCGGATAATTGATCCCAATTATGAGCAACTATAAGAATAATCCCCATTCCAATTAACACAGATCCGAGAATTCCAAAAACGACAATCAGCCAATTATTATTCGTACTAGGCTTTGTTGCATAGAACTGTTCAATGGATTTTCCAATTTCATCG
>JAHEMU010000267.1 GCA_024643485.1 Cytophagales bacterium | reverse complement strand
AATTGGTTGTTCGAACAATATTATCATTCCACTTATAAAATTGTTGGTGATGTTCTGTAATCCAAAACCTATACCTACACCCAAAGCTCCTACGATAAAACCTAATGCACTTAAATCGATACCTGCAGATTGAAAAATGATCGCACCTCCAAGTGTTAATATGACATACCGCATAATGGAAGCTATGGATTGAACTGTTCCAGGGTGAATGTCAAATTTTCGAATGATTCGCTTTACTAGTATTTTTTTAATTTTTCCTGATAGATAAACTAGCAAGACGGCCATAAAAATAACATAAAGCAAAATGCCGACTGTTAACTCAGATTCTCCAAAACTGAGCAGCTTAAAATCAAGAATGATATTTAAGGATTGAAGGATTTCTTTAAGATATTCCACTATGTTTTTTAGGTGTTCCATAAACCTTGTAATATATTGTACTGTTTTAAATGTATTGATTTCAATTCAGGCATTAAATTTGTAAATACCATCATTGGGTTTCAATTTGCAATAGTAAAATGAAATTTCAATTTAGACATTTTAAAATGTTTAGATGGTTTGGTTCTTTAAAATAAATAAAATTGATTGATCATATGAGTTCAACAAGTATTAAAACTTTTTTGACATTCTTCTTTTTTGGAATGTCGCTAGTATTGTTAGGGCAGGCTGACAAGAATTTGTACAAGGCTGAAAATTATTTCAAGATAAAGAATTATGAGCAAGCGGCTGCTAACTATCAGCTGGTGGTAGATGATGGAAAGGCAGATGGCCTAACTTATTACCGTTTAGGATATTCCTATATGCAATTTTCTGAAATTGTAGATCAGATTAAGTCTATCCCTTATTTCGAAAAAGCAGTTGCAGCCAAATCTAAGGATGTACCTTTTTCAGTGCACTTTGAACTTGGAAAGGCATATCAATTAAATTCTGATATAAATAAGGCATTGGAATCGCTTCGTACTTATAAGAAAGAGGTGTTATCTGATAAGGCGAAATCAGATGAAGTGGATAACTATATAAATCAGTGTTCTAATGCCGTTTTTTATCTTAATTCTCCGGTGAGTTTGGAGGTTAAACCTTTTGGTGGAACTGCAAATTCCGAATATACAGAATACAATCCGGTGATTTCAGCGGATGAATCCGTTATGGCTTTTACTGCTGTCCGGAAAGATAGTAGAACAGGGGCCCTTTCTGAAAAAATCATGATTTCATACAATGAAGCTGGAAATTGGACAGAGCCGGCAGAGGTTAATCTTAAAGCATCAGGAAATATTGGTACCGCTGGTTTAAGCCCTGACGGTCAACAAATGATGGTTTTTATTGGTTCTACGGGTGGTATTGGTAATCTTTATACCACATCGAGACAAGGGAAAGAGTGGGATAACCCAGTGAATTTGGGTACTTCCATCAATTCAAGATTCTTGGAATCTACCGCATCAATCTCTCCTGACGGTAAAACTATTTATTTTGCCTCTAACAGACCAGGTGGATACGGTGGTTTTGATTTATACACCTCCAAGAAAGATTCAAAAGGCGTTTGGTCTAAGCCTGAAAACTTAGGGCCTAGAATCAATACAAAATTTGATGAGGATGCTCCTTTTATTCATCCCGATCAAAAAACTTTATTCTTTACTTCTTCTGGGCATACTTCCATAGGTGGAAAAGATATTTTCAAAACGGTCTTGAATGATAATCAGTGGTCAAAACCTTATAATATGGGATTCCCGATCAATACCACTGCAAATGATAATTATTTCACCCTTACAGCGGATGGCCGTACGGCGTATTTCAGCTCCGATCGTCTAGGTGGAAAAGGCCAGCAGGATATCTATACTGTTGCTATGCCTGAAGGTGAATCAAATATTCCACTAACAATGATTAAAGGTCGAATATTGAATGGTGAAACCATGCGTCCCATTCCTACTAAAATTTATTTAATCGATAAGCAAACGAATTCTAAATTGGATTTCGTGTATAATCCAAACCCTAAAACTGGAGATTATCTAATTATTCTTCCTCCTTCAAAAAATTACGACATGGTAATAGAAAGTGAAGAATTCTTACCCTATACTATAAATATTAATATCCCTAATCAGACTTATTTTTACGAATTATATCAAATGATTTTCCTTAAGACAATCGAACAATTCGATGTGAAGGTTGGTCAGGAAGTAATTGTGAAAAACGCATTTTATGACACCAATCAGGATGCAGTGGCTGATATGAGAAAGGCACATGAAGCAGCTTTATTGCAAACAGATAGCATCGATGCGTATGATTTAATGGCCGATCTTATGGCGGCGGAAGATCAAGAAGGGATTGCCTACATTATTGAACTACTGATGATGAATAATCCAATCGATAATGTTGATTTTGACGAAAAGACCAATTCAAATCTAGAAGCTGCCACCAGAACTTACTACTATGATGAAAGTGATGAGAGTAAGTTTGAGCAGAAGGAAATCGATGGAAATATTATTTTATCTCTTCCTACTTTTTACGTAACTGAAGAAGCTCAAAAACGAAAAGCTTTGAAGAAAGAAGTTGCTAAAATCGATCCGAAAGTCTTATCGAAAAAAGTGACTATTTATTTCGATGCAGGAAAAAGTGAAATGAATGCTAAATACAATGCAGAATTGGATGCGCTGTTAGAAGTTCTTAAAACAAATGAAAACCTTTACATTGAAATTTCAGGTTATGCTTCAGCTGAAGGCGATGAAGCTATGAACAGGGAGTTGAGTAATAAACGTGCAATTGGTGTATTGGAATACTTGAATCACCGCGGTGTAGTAAGACGAAGGATTATAGCCAGAGGATACGGTGCTACTAGGGTAGAAGCATCGAATTCTAAGGAACAATCAAGACGAGTAGAAATTAAATTGGTACCTGCAATTAACTAGGTACTAATAGGGAACTATCCCCATAACTTAAAAACCGGTAACCACTGGCGAGAGCTTCTTTATAGATCTCTTTCCAGTGGTTTCCTATAAAAGCCGCCACCAAAAGTATCAAGGTTGACCCTGGCTGATGAAAGTTGGTTGCTAATGCTTTTACCACTCGAAAGCTATATCCCGGGAAAATAAAAATGGATGTTTCCCCGTGAATTTCGCCTAATTCGTCGAATAATCCCTTTTCTAAAACAGCGATAAATGCGGTTTGATAATTGGGTAATTCAAATGAATATTGTCGGTATGCAGCCTCTTTATCTATTGAAAATGGAGTGTATTCCCCTTTCTCTATTAATAAAACCCCGTACCAATAAAGGCTTTCCAATGTGCGAAGAGAAGTGGTGCCCACTGCGCAGATATAACTGGATGTGGAAAGGTTTTTTAAAACCTCCTTTTTAATACTAAACACTTCACCGTGCATAATGTGTTCAGAAATCTCCTCTGTTTTAATCGGTTGAAAAGTTCCTGCGCCTACATGTAATGTGACATGCTCAAACTTTTTACCATCCTGTTTTAATTTATTGATCAATGTGGGGGTGAAATGCAAACCGGCAGTAGGTGCTGCAACAGCTCCAGGAACCGCTGAGAAAACCGTTTGATATCGCTCTTTATCCTCATTTATTGCTTCTCTTTTAATATAAGGTGGGAGGGGTATTTTACCCATTTGCTCAATGATTTCGGAAAACACTAATTCCCCCGTCCAAGTAAAGGTCACTTCTGATTGTTCCCTGCTGGTTAATTCTGCAGAAAAAATAGTAGAAGGCAATTCCATATGAAGCGCGCCCGTTTTCCATTTTTTTAAATTTCCAATAGCGCATTTCCATGTTACTTTTCCCGAAGCTCCCATGGCTGCGTTCATGTCTATAGGAGAAATGGGAGCCAATAAAAATATTTCGATAAATGCTCCTGTTTCTTTATAAAAGTGTAAACGCGCAGGTATAACTCGGGTGTCATTTAAAACGAATGTGGTGTTTTTGGGCAATAATTCCCCAATGTTCGTATAAGTGTGATGACTAATGCTTCCGTTGTAATGAAGAAGCTTGGAACTATCTCTCTGGGCAAGTGGAAAATGGGCGATTCTTTCCTCAGGTAAGTCGTATAAATAATCAGATAATTTTTTACTGCTCATATCGGTTGCAAATATAACAGGTACAAATGGGTCAGTAAAAAAAAATAATGGATTCAGTTGTTAATCCTTTTTAATATCCTGTTTATTTAGGTTAAATTCGATACACTAAAACACATGTATTCATTTCAAATACTTCATTATCAATTGAATTTTGCTTTTTTAGCAAAAACTTCAAGGGATGCCTTAACTTCCAAATCTACCTGGTTGGTAAAAATATCCAACGGGCCTAACATAGGGTGGGGGGAATGCAATACGATCAGAGGGTTAAGTGTTGATGGCCATATCAACTATTCTTCCGTGTCGATCCCTTCGATTTCTAATTTAAATGAGAACCCACCCTCAACAATAGAAGAGGTGTATCAATGGGTAAATAAATTTATCCCTATTCAATTCCCAGCATTGAGAATGGGATTTGAAACTGCTT
>JAHEMU010000266.1 GCA_024643485.1 Cytophagales bacterium | reverse complement strand
CCATTTGGGGAGTCGTCGCCATTTTGTTCGCTCTTTCAGCTCAGTTAGTGGAAAATTTGATTGAATTCGTGAATATCATCGGAAGTTTATTCTACGGGACCGTATTGGGAATATTTTTGGTGGCCTTTTTCCTCAAAAAGATCAAGGGTAATGCGGTTTTCGTTGCTGCTGTAATTGCCCAAATATCCGTCTTATTGTTGCATTTGATGACTATTTACCAAATTATTTCCCTTAGCTACTTATGGTATAATTTGATAGGATGTGGAATTGTAGTCATTTTGAGCTTATTATTTTCGACGCTTCAAAAGGCAACAACTCACGAGTAAGATTACTCAATGATAAGCTGCATTTTAGCAATTCGATCTTCTAGACGTTCGGTAGAAAGCCGTTCTCTCATTCCATCCACCATGATCGGAAAACTAAACGGTGTTGGATTTTCCGGAGTTCGGAAAATGATTTTCTGCTGTTGAATACGCCGTATCGCTTCCTTCATCCTCGATTCTTCTAGTTGAAGGTAAAGGACTTCTTCGTAGGCTTGTTTGAGCAAAATATGATCCGGCTGGTAGTCTGAATACACTTCAAACAGTAAGCGAGTGGAAGATTGTAAATGTCGCTCTTTTATTCTGCTTCCGGGTCTGCCTTTTGAAACCAACCCAGCAATAGCTGCTATATCCCGAAATCGTCTTTTTGCCATTTCGGTTGCATTTACACTTTCTTCAATGGATCGACTTAAATCGTCAAACGCGAATAAATCAGACTCAAGCGCTTCATAAATGGGTATTTCCTGATCTGAAAGTAACTCAAACCCATAATCATTCATTGCCATACTAATGGTAATGGGTTTTATTTCGGCTATTTTATTCGCAACTAGCGCCGCCAAACCTTCGTGTACAAAACGCCCTTCAAAGGGATACATCATAACATGGAATCCTTCAGGCGATCGTATGTATTCGATAAGAAATTCGTCTTTGGAAGGGAAGTGTGATTGAAATTGCTGAAGTTGAAATAGGGGGTCGAGAAAGGTTAATTCGCGATCTACTTGATCTTGTTTCTTATAATCGTCGAGTTTTGTTCGTATTACTGAAGCCAATTCGGAAGATAATGGCATCCTTCCACCTTGCCAACTGGGTATCTTGCCCGACTTGCGATTTGCTGGTCTGACTTTAGCAGTTGTTCCTGTAAATTCCAACAATTCTAAACTTCTGCCGGAAAACCAAAATACGTCACCAATTCTCAATCGGCTGATAAAATACTCTTCAATGGTGCCCAATGATTTGCCATTTTTTAGTACAATTTGAATGGAATTTTCACCTACAATGGTTCCAATTGACATGCGATGTGCATTGGCCGTTCCTTTCGAGAAAATTTCAAATATCTCGCCATCAAGAATCACTTTCCTATATTCATCATAAGCGTCCAATGCGGCTCCTCCTGTAGTGATAAATTCAATCACCTGGTTCCAGTCATCCCCACTAATTTGTTTAAACGCATGTGTTTTTTCAATTTCTGGGGCTATTTCAGACCATCTAAACCCTTCTCCGCATGAAAGCGTAATCAGGTACTGAACCAACACATCAAAGGTTCGTTGGTAAGGTATGCGTTTCTCAATGATACCACCAAGAATAGCCTCACGTAGGGCGGATGCTTCAATCAGCTCTAGGGTATGAGTTGGAACAAAATAGATGTGACTTACAGCCCCCGGTTGATGGCCACTTCTTCCTGCGCGCTGCATAAATCGCGCAATTCCCTTCGGACTCCCAATTTGAATGATGGTTTCTACTGGTTGGAAATCGACACCCAAATCTAAACTTGAGGTGCATACTACCGCCTTTAATCTCGCGTCTTGAAGGGCAGACTCCACCCACTCCCTTAATTCCCCACTAATGGAAGAGTGGTGCATGGCAATTAGACCAGCGAGTTCAGGACACACTTTCAGTAATTGTTGATACCAAATTTCACACTGGCCACGAGTGTTCGTAAATATTAGTGTTGATTTACTTTTTTTAATAATTGGTATGATTTTTTCAATAAGATGGAGCCCTAAGTGACCCGCCCAAGGCAAACTATCGATATGATCGGGGAAGATAGAGGTGATATTTATTGCTTTTTTTATCTCAGAAGTGATGATTACTCCCTTATTTGCCCCCATCAATACATTTAACGCTTCGTTCATATTGCCCACGGTAGCGGAAATTCCCCACCGCCTCAAACCCGGGGAAATAGTTTCCAATCTAGATAATGCAAGTTCCACTTGAACCCCTCTTTTTGAACCCAATAATTCGTGCCATTCGTCCACAACCAAATATTTTAGGTGGCCGAAAAAGGCGCGGTAATGTTTATAAGTGAAAAATAAATGGAGACTTTCGGGTGTGGTTATCAGAATATTTGGGGGCTGATTTAATATTTGGCGTTTTCGATGTGCGGAGGTGTCTCCAGTTCGAATTTCGACTGTTAACGGTAAATTCATTTCTGAAATAGCACGTTCAGCCGCTTGTTTTATCTCCTTTGCTAAAGCTCGAATGGGGGTGAGCCATATAATTCCAACACTATTTTTATTGGCAATTAACTGGGGATGGCAAATCATCGGAATCAAAAGAGAATATGTTTTGCCAGATCCGGTTGGGGCGTTTACGAGACCATTTTTTTCTCCTCGCACTGCATCCCATGATTTTTTCTGAAAATCGAACAAACTCCAACCCTTTTGGTTGAACCAGTCTTCGCCGGTAAGAGAGGAGGTCTGATTTTCCATTTGAACTATTTAATTCATTGAAAGTAAAATAAATTTATTCTAAATCCATTCAGATTCACTTAAAATACCATCAAAAGGGAGATGCCTTTTTAATCATAAAAAACACTTTGGAAAGAAGAGACGATAATGCGACAAAAAACAGTTTTCTCACTGATAAAAATCAGAGCATTTATGGTGTTTATATGATATATTAATTGCAAATAACTCACTATTATATCCCATGAAAACAGCAATAACTCTTAAAAAACGAGTTTTTCATTTTGGTGGTTTTCGAACAGAAGGCGATGCTACCATGAAGGAATTACTCGGAGGAAAAGGTGCAAATCTTGCTGAGATGGCCAAATTGCAGCTTCCCGTGCCCCCAGGTTTCACTGTAACAACTGATGCTTGCATTGAATATCAAGTAAATGGTAAGGAAAAAATGATTCAATTGTTAAAGGAGGAGGTTGAAGAAGGGGTTCGTCAAATGGAAATAGTTATGGGTACCTCATTCGGCTCATCTTCCAATCCATTGCTTATTTCGGTGCGTTCTGGTGCTCGAGTTTCTATGCCGGGTATGATGGACACCGTGTTAAATATTGGTTTAAATGAGGAGGTGGTCAATAAATGGGCAAAACAAAAAGGCAATGCCAGATTTGCATGGGATTGTTATCGCCGATTTATCCAAATGTATGGAGAAGTGGTGATGCATGTTTCAAGCTATGTGAATGAAGATATACACCCTTTCGAACAAATTATTGAACAAGAGAAAAGGGAATCTGATATTGTTTTAGATCAAGATCTTACTACCGAAAATCTTCAGAATATCGTACTGAAATTTAAAGAAATGATTCTTCAATATACGGGTGAATCTTTCCCTGATGACCCTTGGAATCAATTGTGGAATGGAATCATGGCTGTATTTGAATCATGGAATGTCGATCGCGCTGTTTTTTATAGAAAATTACATAACATCCCAAATCATTGGGGAACCGCTGTAAATGTTCAGGCGATGGTTTATGGAAATGTGGATGATAATTCGTGTAGCGGGGTGGCTTTCACCCGTAATTCTGCTACTGGAGAGAATTTCTTTAATGGAGAATACTTGATTAACGCACAAGGCGAAGATGTAGTCGCTGGAGTTAGAACGCCTCTTCAGATAACCAAAAAAGACGCTGTTCAATGGGCTAAATTTGCCGGAATCACCGATCAGGAAAGGCGGCAAAAATATCCTTCTCTAGAAGAATATCTCCCAGAAACCTATCAGCAATTATTTGAGTATCAATCGTTGCTTGAAAAGCACTTCAAAGAGATGCAAGATCTTGAATTTACTATTCAGGAAGGGAAATTATGGATGTTACAAACCCGCACCGGGAAAAGAACGGGTGAAGCAATGATTAAAATCGGATTGGACATGCTCAAAGAGGGTCTTATTGATGAAAATTCGTTGTTATTGCGGATGCAAGCTTCGAAATTGGATGAATTACTACACCCGGTATTTGATCAAAAATTAATAAAAAAAGCCACCGTAATTGCCAAAGGCTTGCCTGCTTCTCCCGGAGCAGCATCTGGACAAATTTGCTTTTCATCTTCTGAAGCGTTTTTAAGAAAATCGGAAAATAAACAAGTGATTTTGGTTCGTATAGAAACTTCCGCAGATGATTTGAAAGGGATGAGCGCTAGCGATGGGATTTTAACTGCTAGAGGAGGTATGACTAGTCACGCTGCCGTGGTAGCCAGAGGAATGGGGAAATGCTGCGTGAGTGGCGTAGGAGCAC
>JAHEMU010000265.1 GCA_024643485.1 Cytophagales bacterium | reverse complement strand
CATAACGATTGAACCCGGTATTTACATTCCCGAAGGGAGTCCAGCCGATGAAATTTGGTGGAACATACCCGTTCGTATAGAAGATGATTTCCTTATTAAAAAGGACGGGTGCGAGCTACTTAGTGATTTGGCTCCTCGATCGAGCGATGAGATTGAAAAATTAATGGCACAACCCAGTCCTTTTGACCAGGTTGTGTTGCCCAATATTGATAATAAGTAGTTTTATGCTACTTCTTATTTTGAACTATTCAATATAAATTCAGTCCCGAAAACGACCATTAACGGTTTGTCTGCATTGTCTTTATTTTTAAAAACGATATACAATTGATGCAATTCACTGGTATCAACAGCAGAAGCATCAATTGGAATGCTAAGTAAACTAGGCGTGAAGCCCATTTGATCGGAGGGCTCTAAGTAATTAGACTCACCAAGTAATGGGCCATCCGGACTACCTGCTCGAAGTTCTGCTTTTCCACCCACGCTATTCAATTGCTGAATAGGTGTGCTCGCTAGAATTTTTAATTCTTGTAGATTATTCAAGTCAATTTGTTCTAGCATTGCATAGGCACCTGAAGTTGAAATAATCAACAAATCCATTCCTCCGAATGCTAGCTTCATTATACCCTGATACATATCTAAACCGTGTGCTGGGATCTTGTTATTTCTCAGTACGTATGTCTGTTCGCCTAGGGTAGCAGGCAAGTTATTGGCTCCGTTATCGGTATACGATGCCCGCATTATAAATACACCAAGCCCTTTGTCATCTTTTGGCATTTCTGCCAAAAAGCTTCCGGTAAGGGGTAGCGAGTTCTTATTTTCAGCTGAAAGATTAAGAATGAATTTCACCATGCTTTTTGCATCTTCCTGAGATAAATTCGGGTGTGCTGCCATTGGAACATCCCCCCAAACGCCACTACCACCAGAAATGACCTTTTCAGACAGAATAGAAACAGCATCGGGATTTCCTTTATATTTTTTTGCCACTTCTGAGTATGAGGGTCCTATCGATTTTTTATTTATCGCATGGCAGCCTTTACAATCGAGGGATTCAATTAGTTTTTTACCTCCCGAGTAGATCGAAATATCATCCGCTGTTTGGTGTCCTTGGGTAATAATGGTTTTATCGAAACCCTCAGCAAGATAGTCGATAGCCAATGAAACTCGGGCTGCATCAATGCCATTTCCCAACGTTCCATCTTCTTTATCGTTAACTTGTACCGTATAATTAAAGGAGGTATTTGCCACATAAAACGATCGGTTGCCATTAGGTAAATCGATATTTACGACCGGCGGCTCATTTCCAGCACTAATAGTAAATTTTGAAGTTGAGCTTCCTCCATTTTCATCAGAAACGGTCAATATTGCTTGATAAACACCGGGAGTTTCAATAGTCAATTGCGCATCGGTGGTTTTGAATTCTTTTTCGAAGTTATTTTGGGAGGAAGTTACTTTCCAAGAATAATTCAAAACATCTTCATCTGGGTCCATCGTGCCGGATGAGGTAAGTTTTAGGTCAAACGGAACGGCACCTCCTAATTTGTTTGCATTTGCTTGAATTACTGGGTTGCGATTTCCAGCGGTATATTCAATTCGAATTAATCGAGCATCTGAATTTTGTGAAAACCAACCTGTTCCATATTCCAGCATATACAAATCGCCGTTAGAAGCAAATTCCATATCCATTGGGTTGCTGTATTTATAGTCGGGCATAAATCGTTCCATGCTTTTGTAATTCCCTTCTTCGTCGAGAGTTACGGCCATAATCCATCCCCTCATCCAATCATAAATAAGCAGTTTACCATCATAATATGAAGGGAATGCATGGTCGGCATTCCGAAAATCGGAAGAGTAAAACACAGGACCTGCCATGGCGTTTCTACTGCCGGTTCCTACCAATGGAAATTCAGCAGATTCACCATACGGATACCAAATAAATGCTTTTTTAGCAGGAGGGAGTTGTTCTAATCCTGTGTTATTTGGCGAGGTATTTACCGGTGCTTCAGGATTCCACAATTCATGAGTTTCTCCGGTGGCAAAATCGTATTTAAAATAGGCTTTATTATCCGCAACAAAATGAGGCCATCCAAAGTTACCGGCTGCTCTTGCCTGCCCCACCTCATCATGCCCAGCGGGACCTCTCAATGAGTCTGGATCGTTAGCATCGGGGCCAACTTCACCCCAATACACATAACCAGTTTTTTTATCAACGGATATTCTGAAAGGGTTTCGGTGTCCCATTGTATAAATTTCGGGACGCGTTTTTTCGGTTCCAACTGGAAAAAGATTTCCTTCTGGTATCGTATAAGTTCCATCTGGTTGAGGTTTGATACGAATGATTTTACCCCGAAGGTCGTTGGTGTTTGCGGAAGACTTTTGCGCATCCCAAGGGGCTCGGCCTTCTCTTTCATCACTCGGGCTAAACCCATCAACACGAGGACTGGTATTGTCACCGGTAGAAAGGTACAAATTGCCGTCTTTATCCCAAGCAATAGAACCTGCGGTGTGACAACATTCCTCCCTTTGAACAGGTATTTCTAATAAGATTTTTTTCGAATCCATCAATAACTCATCGCCCTTCATTTCAAATCGAGCAAGAACATTTGCCGACTTTTCAGTGGTAGAATAATATAAATATATCCAGTGATTTTGTTCAAAATTCGGATCCTTATTTAATCCCAATAAGCCATCCTCACCCATCGATTCTTCACCAGCCTTGTTAACGTAATTGGTGCTAACTGGTATTTTTGCAATTTCCTTAACTTCTTTCGTAATGTTATTAAAGAGCATCACCTCCCCTTTTCGCTGAATGAACAATACTCTGTTTTCATCGAGAAGAGTTAGTTCCATGGGCTCGTCTAAGTCTTCCAGTAGAACCACTTTTGAAAAGCGGTTTTGTTCTGGTTTAGATTTAGTATAATCAAGCTTTACCGGGCGTTCACCACCAACTACGTATTGAATTCCTGCCCAGAGGTGATTGATATACATAGCGTCGGTAAATGCTTCTTTGGTATGGCCCAAAGCAGTGTAAAATGATCTTCCTCCATCAAATTCCTGATACCATGACATCGGATGATAATCAGGATTTTTACCTCCAATATAAGTTGATTCATCAATGGTTAACACCATGTGAATATTATCTGAAATATCTTTAAAATTATAGAACTCATCTGTCCATTCGAATTCATCTGGCATACCCGTAGTGGCCCAATGATTTTTTTCGGTAACGATTAATTTTCCTGTTTGTACATTACTAGGTTCACTGGGATGATCTAAGAAATAAGCGCCTGCCAGCTTTCCATACCAAGGCCATTCATATTCGGTATCGGTGGCTGAGTGAATTCCGAGATATCCACCACCTGCTTGTATAAATCGCTCAAAAGCTTCTTGTTGTTTTTCATTGAGAATATCACCCGTAGTATTTAGAAAAATTACGGCCTGATAGTTTTGAAGAACCTTTTCTTTAAATTGGTCAGCGTCCTCAGTGAAATCGACTTCAAATCCTTTTTCTGCTGCTAATTGTTGAAGTGCCGCAATTCCAGATTCAATCGATTCGTGTCTGAATCCATCGGTTTTACTAAATACTAGAAGTTTAATTTTATCTGAATTTTCACATGACTGCAAAAAGGATAATGTAACAAATAGCGCTAAAAAGAGAGGTTTAATTTCGATTTTCATGTCAAACGGTTTAAGCTGAATTTCGAAAATAAGATTTATTTGTAGAATGTGCTTGAAGATTGTGATTAATGGTAATTTTACTATTTGAAAATAATGCGTTCGTCTAATACACCTATTTTATTACTTCAGCGGAGATTGTTGTATAGTGTGCGGTTGATTTCCTTATCTTTGTAAAATGCCGATAAAATATCAAATCACCGATTGGTTGCCTATTACCAAAAAAGAAATGCTTTCCCGAGGTTGGGAAGAGCTTGATGTGGTTATAGTAACAGGAGACGCTTATGTGGATCACCCAGCATTTGGAAGTGCGGTGATTGGAAGAATTGTTGAAAGTGAAGGGTTTAGAGTTGGTATCATTCCTCAGCCAAACTGGAGAGATGATTTTAGGGATTTTAAAAAGTTTGGAGCTCCAAAGTTGTTTTTTGGGGTAACATCAGGCTGCATGGATTCTATGGTGAACCATTATACAGCTAATAAGAGAAAGAGGAGCAATGATGCTTATACCCCAGGGGGAGAAGCAGGTTTCCGCCCGGACTATGCAACTATTACCTATACAAAAATACTAAAAGAGCTGTATCCCGAGGTGCCTGTGGTGATTGGAGGAGTTGAAGCGAGCCTGAGAAGAGTTACACACTATGATTATTGGTCTGATCAACTAAAACCATCAATATTGGTTGACAGTGGGGCAGATTTACTTGTTTATGGGATGGGGGAGCAACCCCTTCGCGAGTTACTAAGGTTGTTGAAAAAGGGAGTTCCTTTCGATCAAATAAATAGCATTCCTCAAACTAGTTATCTAATAAACCGGAGAGATGAAGTACCAACCAAACAATGGGAAACCATT
>JAHEMU010000264.1 GCA_024643485.1 Cytophagales bacterium | reverse complement strand
AAATAAGCGGGTACTCAATTCAATATCTTCACCTAAATTCGTTTGATGAAATCCCCCCACTTGTTCGAATAGCGTTTTCTTAATGCCCATATTAAAACTTCTGGGTTGCCAATTACCTGCGTGGTTCTTATTTCCGCGAATTCCTCCAGTCGTCAAAAAACTCGTCATCGAAAAACTAATGGCGCGTTGTAAAACTGTAAAGCTTTCGTGCGCCTTATCCGGGCCGCCCCAAAATACCAAATCAGAATGTAGCCTTTTTTCTTCAATCTCCTCAAAATACGTAGGAGGAATAAGGCAATCGGAATCAAAAAAAATTAGATAGTCACCTTTAGCTAATTTTGAACCTTCATTTCTAGAAAATCCTTGTCCAGTATTTTGCTTTTTTAAATAGGTAAGCTTATTTTTTTGAGCATATTGATTACAAATAGTTTCGCAATCCCACTCAGACCCATCCTCCACAACAATCACTTCGAAATCTTTAAAGGTCACCACTTCAAGTGAAGCCAATAATTCTTCAATTTCCTTTGGTCGGTTATAGACTGCAATTATTAAAGAATACAAGGACATATTGATTATAATCCACTTTTCTCAATGACTACATACTCATTTCTATCGGTAGATTTATGAGCGATTAATTCGGCGAGGAATCCTGTCAGAAACAATTGAACACCAATTACAACGGCAACTAATGCCAAATAGAATAATGGTTGTTCAGTAACATCTCTTTTTAATGGAATACCTGAGAAGTACACTGAATTTAATTTATCCCATAGTAATTTAACAGTAAATACGGTTCCTGAGAGAAAAGACAAAGTGCCCAAAGCTCCAAAAAAGTGCATAGGTTTTCGCTTAAACTTGGAAACAAACGTGATTGAAAGCAAATCAAGAAAACCATTGATAAACCGTTCTAATCCAAATTTTGTAACTCCGTATTTTCGAGCTCTGTGTTCAACAACTTTTTCGCCAATTTTACTAAAACCATTCCATTTAGCTATTACAGGGATGTACCGATGCATTTCGCCATATACATCAATGGTTTTTATCACTTGTTTATTATATGCTTTTAAACCGCAATTGAAGTCGTTGAGTTTAACTCCTGAGATCCAGCGAGTAACACCATTAAAAAACTTAGAAGGGATGGTTTTAGAAATAGGATCGTACCGTTTCTTTTTCCAACCACTCACCATATCCAAACCATCTTCAGTAATCATTTTTACTAGGCCTGGAATTTCATCTGGTGAATCTTGCAGATCGGCATCCATGGTAATTACTACTTCTCCCGATGCTTCGAAAAATCCAGTATTTAAAGCAGCCGATTTGCCGTAGTTACGGCTAAATCTGATGCCTTTTATATTTGGGTTTCTCTTGCCATTTTCAGCAATTACCCTCCATGATTCGTCCGTACTTCCGTCATCAACCAACAATACTTCATAACTATACTCGTGCTCATTCATTACCCGTTCAATCCATTGGATTAATTCGGGCAATGACTCTTCTTCATTCAATAAAGGAATAACAACAGAAACATCTTTTACGCTCATGTACAATTAAAATTCTAGGGATGGGTCCTTCTTTTGGGTAAAGAGGGTAATGATTAACGAAATTATTACACCGACTATGACAGTTACTACTATTGCAATTGGGTACATTACTTCAGGGATAAGGAGTTTGTCTGAAAATTGCATCGCTTGATCAATCTCAGCAGAGGACAATCCTCGAGCCTCCAAATCTTGAATAGCCTTATCACGAGCCAATTGCACCATTGAATCGTCGACAAATTTCGTGTAGAAATAACCAATAATTGTACTCAACAAACTACCCACAAGGGTTACAATAGTTCCAATTCCGATACCTTGACTAAAAGACATAAATCCATCGCCGTTTGTCTTAAATGAATTCTGTGCCAAAATCACAAAAACAGCAATAAACACATAATTTAACATGCCAATGTAATTATTGCCAACCATCCCGGCAAACGTTAGGATAAAAGAAAAAATGGTCAGAACTAGTCCAAGAATAATTCCATTCTTAACTGCAGCATCTTTTACGGTAAAATTATTTGATTCTTCCATTTTAAATTTAGTTTAGGTTCGTTCAACTTTGCGGAACAAGGCCGCATATACTAAAGGTATAAAAAATCCGATTAATAATGATTTTAAAAAATAATCAACGGCTAAATTAGCAGCTGTAGTTTGTTTTAATGCATTCAAGTGGCGTTGATATTCCTCCACAGTCATCTTAACTGCTTGAGGTCCATTCATCAATTCCTCTTTTGCTGTTTCCATTCCAAGAATGGCATTAGTGATATAGTCACTGACAAAAGCCGGGTGTATTCTTCCTAGGGTATAAACAAAAACGGAACCCAATAACCCAATCCACATATAGGTTTGTATTCCTAATAATATCCCTTCCCAAGTATGTAAAAATCCGGAATTGTAATTCTCTTTATAATCCCTAATGACAAAATAGATAAATACAAGAAATACCAATATCCGGCTATCTAAAAAAGGAGGTATTAAAATCGGATGCCGCCCGGTACTATATAATAAAAATATAAATAACGCATTTACAATACTTCCATAAACGCCATAACGAAAAGGGACTTGAATCAGTGATTTTTGATTATTCATAATAATATTGCTCATTTCGGCCCACAAACTTCACTTTCCCTGTTAATTTTGAATTAAAAAACGGAGAATTCACTGATTTACTCTTATTTGTTTTCGCATTTAACTCCCACTTTTCTTCAGGGTTAAATAAAGTCAATTCCATTTTTTTACCCTTTTCTATTGAAGGAACCTCAATTCCCATCATTTTTCTTGGAGTAACGGTCACTTTTTCAAGCAGAGTTTCCATTGGTACATCTTTTGACAAGCGTGCCAAATCGGAAGCGACCGTTTGTAATGACGTTATTCCAAAATCGGCCAAATCAAATTCCAACTGCTTGCACTCTGGATCTTGAGGCAAATGATTCGAATTAATAACATCAATGGTCCCATCGAGTAACCCTTTCACTATTGCCTTAGCATCTTTTTTACTTCTAAACGGTGGACTTACCTTATAATTAGTGTCAAAGGCGACCAAGTCTTCGTCAGAAAAAGCCGTTTGGTAAGAAGCAATTGAACAAGTTACATTTAGTCCTTTTTTCTTTGCTCTTCTTATTAAAGAAACACTTCCTGCGGATGAGATATTTGAAAAATGCATACTACCCCCAGCGTATTCCAAAATAGACAAATCCCTTTGAATGATTATTTCCTCTGCGACAGCGGGTATTCCCGGAAGTCCCAGTTTGGTACTTACCACCCCTTCGTGCATACCACCATTGTTATTAAGATTTTTATCCTCTGGCTTTTGTATCAACAAAGTGCCCGTAGTTTGAAGGTATTGTAATGTTTTACTGACCAATTCACTACTACCAATTGATTGATTACCGTCAGTAAAAGCGATGGCTCCTGCATATCGCAAGTCAATCATTTCAGTAATATTCTCTCCCAACAAATCTTTCGACACGGCCCCATAAGGTAACAATGCGGTCACTTCGTTTAAATTTGAATTTAAAAAGTAGTTTACATCGTTTTTTGTTTGTGTCACCGGATGATTATTTGGTAGCACACCGACCGCTGTAAATCCCCCTGCACTTGCCGCCCTTCTAACTGATCTCAGCGTCTCTTTATTTTCATGCCCTGGTTCACCTACATAGGCCCATGTATCAAACCAACCTACAGACAGCCAAGCATTTTTACCCTCAATTTCCAGGTCACCATTCACTTTATCCTTGGTTATATTTGTAATAATTCCATTTTCAATAACCACGTTGGCAATTTTTAAATGCCACTTCGACTGAGGGTCGAATATCTTTGGAGAATTAATTATTATTTTCATTTTAAATCATCCTTTTTATAGGTCATTTCTAATCTTTTGTATCCACTTAACGCAAGAAACGAATTAATAAAATCTCAATAAGAACAAACAAAATTGAAATTAACAAAGCCCATTTCCATAGCAAAGTAGGCTGAAAATCAGAAAGAATTTGACTATTGTTTTCTTCTGTATTTTCGATGTTTAGCAAATCTGTTTTTCCGCCTGCAAAGTACTCTAATATTTCCTCGTTTTCCAATTGATTTAATACTGATTCACTTTTATTATAATTTATTGCAATCGCTCCAACCTTATTTTGATCAATTTCTAACTGATAATTACTGCTTTCAATTTCTAAGTCATTCATTTCAACGATAAGGTTGCTTCCAATTAAACGTTGGGAGGGAATAATATCCACATCACTTTTTGTTAAATGATATATTGCATTTTGCCCTAAGGAATCAACTTTTATTGAAAAATCATTATTGCTTTTTTTAGTATAAAGCATAGAATTGTCACTCTTACTTTGTAAAGCAATTCGATACATTACAGGAACAAATAGCGAATGGAGTTTAAAATTTGAGTTTTTTTCACTCAAAGAACCAGAAAATAAATAAAATGATCCATTAGCGATGTATTTTGTTAAAAAATAATCACCATTT
>JAHEMU010000263.1 GCA_024643485.1 Cytophagales bacterium | reverse complement strand
GTTGGTGTTGGTGAGCAGAGTGATGTGGAAGGAAATATCTATCCCAATGGCAAACCGTGGAATAAAGATTGGTACGGACCTGTAACCATTCCTGCAAAGGGTCAAACCATTGAAATCAATGCGGAAAATCTAAAGATGTACGGACAGGTAATCAAGTATTACGAGTATAATGACAATGTAATTATGGATGATAATACCTTGTCTATCAATGGAGAGTCAATTACGTCTTACACCTTCAAACAAAACTATTATTTTATGATGGGTGACAACCGACATAATTCATTGGATAGTCGTTACTGGGGTTTTGTACCAGAAGATCATATTGTAGGAAAAGCTTATTTTATCTGGCTATCCTTAGATCCGAATAAGGGGCTTTTCTCTGGTAAAATCAGATGGTCGCGTTTTTTAAACCTTATTCATTAATTTTCCATTCAATAGAAGATTTCCCTAAAGAGGTTAAGTAATTATTGGCTTGTGAAAAATGTCCACAACCAATAAAACCTCTATGAGCTGATAACGGAGAAGGGTGCACCGACTTTAATACCAAGTGTTTATTCGCATTGATTAGTTTAGCTTTCGATTGCGCATAATTCCCCCAAAGAAGGAAAACCACACCTTCTTTATGATCGGAAATAGATTTGATTACGGCATCAGTAAACTCTTCCCAACCCTTCTTTTGATGTGACCCTGCTTCGTTTGCGCGTACGGTGAGAGTTGCATTGAGTAACAACACCCCTTGTTCAGCCCAAGAGGTCAAACAACCGTGTGATGGGATTGGCATTTGTAGGTCTCTGGCGAGTTCTTTATAAACATTGACTAATGAGGGGGGTGTTTTTACCCCTTTTTGAACCGAAAAACATAGTCCATGTGCTTGGCCTGCCCCGTGATAGGGGTCTTGACCTAAGATAACTACTTTCAATTCCGAAAATGAACAGTGATCGAAGGCAGCGAAAATGTGTTTTCCCGATGGGTAAACAATACTAGACTTATATTCTTCTCTTATAAAAGAAGTCAACTTCCCAAAGTAATCTTTGTCAAATTCGTTCTTCAGAATTTGCCTCCAAGAATCCTCAATTACCACTTCCATACTACTGTATTTACTACCGCTTTAAAAAAATATTTTTTCAACTATACTTGCTTTTGATTGATTTTTTTCGTTGCATTAGTCATTGAAAAATTTTAATTTACATTACGCAATTTAAACAATGTAGCTTGTAATTGCGTTAAAGTTGGCAACAGTATGACTCAAATGGTAACCAAAACGACGAACGGCATCACCGTATCCGTTCAAATAGAATACCAACCGGGCTATTCAAGTCCGAGTCAGCAGCATTTTGTCTTTACTTACCGAATCAATATCCGTAACGAAGGGCCACATACAATTCAATTATTGCGCAGGTATTGGAACATTGCAGATGCTGCCCGGCAACATCGAACCGTTCATGGAGATGGCGTTGTTGGACAACAACCCGTAATTGAGCCTGGTGATTTTCATGAGTATGTTTCTGGATGTACCCTAAAATCAGGTATAGGTAAAATGTGGGGACATTATGATGTAGAGCGTATCATGGATGGGGAAATACTTAGAATCAATATTCCCGAATTCACCATGGTGGTTCCATACAAACTCAACTAATTTGTTACACCTTATTTTAGCTTATTTTCGTTATCTCCTTTATCGAGTAAACGAACATTCTTTGCATGCTCCTTTTGTATATGATTTATTTACTAAATCAATACAACCGTCAAGGAAACAAGCCGGAAACCCTATCATAGAAGGATTGAGAAAAGAATTGTATTCTTCAAAAATGGAATTGCATGTTCAAGACTACGGTGCTGGCAGAAATAAAAATCCACAGCGCAAAGTTAAAACCATTGCCAAAAATTCAGTCTCTTCTCATAAGAAATCGAATTTGATCGATGCGATTGGGATGTTTTATCAAGCAAAAAACATCCTTGAATTGGGAACCTCACTCGGTATAAACACCTTATATCTTTCCCAATCTCCAGAACGAAACATTGTAACATTTGAAGGCTCAGAATCAATAAGTAAACTAGCAATTCAGCATTTTGAAAGATTAGAAAGAAGGAATATAAAGCTTGTTTTGGGTAATATTGACACCACCCTACCAAATTACCTAGCAGAACATGAACCCTTTGACCTCGCCTATATCGATGCCAACCATCGGTACGAACCGACTTTATCCTATTACCAACAATTATTAAAGAAAAGTCACAAAAACTCAATAATCATTTTCGACGACATCCATTATAGCCGTGGAATGGAACAAGCGTGGAATGAAATAATTAAGAAAAAAGAAATTACCCTCTCCATTGACCTATTCCACATTGGAATGGTAGCTTTTGACCCCTCATTGCATAAGAAACATTATATACTATAATTTTAACCTTTGCGTTTGAAAATAAAAAACTCCTCCCTCCCCATTCGGGGTTTTATGGAATTTTTAGCTTCCTCTAATATCTGAATATCGAATTTTTCACCAAATAAACGTTGGTACTCTTCAATACTTCCTCCAAAGGGAGGCTGATCTGAATTCATGGGGTGGTTCCATAGCAAACCCACCAATTTCCCACCAGGTTTCAGAATTTCGTACATATGCATCATATAACGCTCTCTAAGTGATGGATCAATGGCACAAAAAAAGGCCTGTTCAATTACTAGATCATGAGTTATGGAATACTCAAAGAAATCTCCCTGCACCAATTGTACCTGAGGAAACTTTGGATATTCTTGTGAAAAATGAATCAATGGTTGTCTAGCGATATCCAAAATAGTCACTTTCTTAAAACCATTCTCCCATAAATAGGCTGCTTCGTGTGCAGATCCAGCTCCTGGGATTAAAATATTAATGGTTTTATCTGATAGTTGATCAAAATATTCTTTCAAAGCTGGGGAAACACTTCCTATGTCCCATCCAGTTTGATGGTGAGAGTATCTTTCTTCCCAATATTTACGTCCAAGCCCTTTTAAATCATTCATAAAATTAAAACCAATAATATTTCAATAAATATTTATATTTTTGTGCAAAGTAAAAATATAACAAAAAGAAATGTCAGAACAGCCTAAGAAACCCGAAGTATTTCAGGAGAAAAAAAGTCGAGTAGGTTTAATATTCGCAATCCTGGCGGTAATCATTATTGTGCAAGGTGTTAAAATCTTTATGGATCATGAAGATAAACTTGAACTTAAGGAAGATATTGCTGTTGAAGAAAGTGAACACGCAGCTACCATGCAACGCTTAAATGAGATTCAGGCGGACCTTGAATTAAAGATTGTTGAGTTAGAAAAGTTGGGTGGAGATATCACCGAACTCCAAGCGGCGAAAGAAGAAATCGAAAAAGAACTTCAAAATACCAAGAAAAGGGATAAAGCGACAATTAGCCGAATCCAAAATAAAGTAAGTGGATACGAAGAACTTTTAGTAGCAAAGGATAAAGAAATTGAACGCCTAGCTGCGTTAAATGAACAGCTATACACGGAAAATAAAGATTTAAAAGTAGAGGCAAACCAACTTAACCGCACGATAAATGAGTTAAGTGAAGAACAATTAAATCTACAAGGTAAAATAGATGTGGCAAGCAAATTGGCCATACAGAATGTGAAAGTTATTGCAGTAAGCAGCCGTGGTCGTGAATCAGAAAGCCCTTTTAAGGCTCGCCAAGTAATGCAGCTGAAGGTTACATTTAATATCAGCAAGAACGACGTTGCTCCTATTGAAGGAAAACAATTGATGATGCGTGTAATGGATCCACAAGGCAACGTCTTATTTGACGTAGCAAAAGGATCTGGCACCTTTTTCTATTTAGGCAAAGAGGAATTCTACACTGCTACCCAGGAGATTCTATTTGATAATTCACAACAAGAAGTTATTTTCTTTTACGAGAAAGGAAGTAATTATGAAACTGGCAAATATGAAATCGAAGTTTATACTGAAGATTACAAAATGGGTACCGGCAGTTTTGAAATCAAATAACTCTTTGGTTTTGAATTAAATTTCCTTTTGCGTACCTTTGCGCTTCCATTTTAAAAAACAATAAAAAAATGAAAAACAATTATGAGACGGTATTCATTTTAACTCCCGTTTTGTCTGAAGAACAGATGAAGGATACTGTCGAGAAATTCAAAAAAGTGTTAGTTGATCACGGCGCTGACGTAATCAACACTGAAGTTTGGGGACTTAAGAAATTGGCTTATCCAATTCAACATAAGTCTACCGGATTCTATAACCTAATTGAATTTGCGGCAGAACCTACTGTAGTAAAGGCATTGGAGACTGAATACAGACGTGATGAAGCGATTTTACGCTTTTTGACTACCGTATTGGATAAACACGCGGTAATCTACAACGAAAGAAGAAGAAAAGGAGAATTCAAGAAAAAATCCAAAGCTAAGGAGGAAGCCATCTAATGACATTAGTTAACGAACCAATTAATCGGGATAAACCAAGAAATAAATATTGCCGATTCAAAAAGAATGGTATTAAATACATTGATTATAAGGATCCT
>JAHEMU010000262.1 GCA_024643485.1 Cytophagales bacterium | reverse complement strand
AATTAAATTTGTAGGAGCTTTAAGCTTAAATGGAGCAAAGATAAGTACCGACAATTTATTGAAAGAACCTTCAAGTTTAGATATACCTGGGCCTACAGGTAAAATGCTAAAGACTGAATCGTTGAATTGGTCATTTGAAGATAGCGTAATTAATTCTCCCGGCGCCAGGCTGTTGATTATTCATAAGCGAGATAGTATTACGCACCCGTCTATGAAGATGCAATACAACGTCAATTCAAAGCTGCTTAGGATATCAAAAGAAAAAGGTCCGTTTAGTGATACTCCTATTTCAAGTACCTATTTCAATATGAATATGATCACCGAAGAAATGGAATGGGACATGAATACCGATAGTTTGAACATGATGATAAAGAGCGGTAAGAAATGGGTACCAACTGTTTTTGAATCCATCGATCACTATGAAAAAGCTAGTTTTCTTAACCTAAAGGCACACTATAACTTTAATCCATTAATTGCACTCGTGGTGTATTACAAGAAAACTGGACAAAAAACGTTTTATGTTTCGGAAGCAGCAGCTGAATTAAAGTTGAATAATCGCAATCTTTCAGCGGCTTCGAAGATGCTTGAGCAGAAAGGGTTGGTGGAATACAATGAGAAAACTGACGAAGTTACTTTAAGGCATGAAGGAATTCATATGGTGGATGCCAATTTCGGCAAAGAAGATTACGACGATCTTATTGTCGAATCAATTATGGATGAGCATCCAGAATTACCAAATGCGACTATTTATTTTGAAGATGAGCGAATTGAAGTTCGCGGGGTGGAATATTTTGGAATGTCGGATTCCTTAAAAGTAGATGTGACACCCGATAGCGGAGTTGTGACCATTTTGAAAAATAGAGACATTCGTTTTGATGGTCAAATCGATGCGGGAAATTTTAGATTTAGCGGGAAGGATTTTACCTTTAAATACGATTCATTCCTTGTAAATATGGGTGTGATTGACGAGGTGAAATTCTTTGTAACGGATAGTTTAGGAAATCGAAGACCATTAGATAATACGCTTGTGGGGGTGGATTCAACCGCTGCCAGTATTGCGGGAATTGACGCCGCAAGTAGTGCAACAAAAGGAACCTTATATATCAATAGTCCTGTTAACAAATCTGGATTAATTAAATATCCGCATTTTCCCAATTTCAATGCAGGGATGGGTGGAGTAGTGTATTTCGACCGGCCAGAGATTTTTAATGGAATTTATGATCGATCCATCTTTTTCGTGGCACCTCCATTTAAAATCGACAGTCTTGGGAATAATGATCCTTCAACAATTGAATTTGACGGGGTGTTTGCCTCCAGTGGAATGTTCCCTGTTTTTGAAGAAATATTGGCGACACAACCTGATAATTCGTTGGGTTTTTATCACATCGTTCCAGATAAAGGATATCAACTGTTTGAGGGCGCCGGTAAGCTTACCGGTGATATCTCGTTAAATAAACGTGGAATTCGGTCTTCCGGAAGAATTGATTTTTTGAGTACCTCATTGGAATCTGACGATTTTATTTTTTATCCCGATTCGGTTACGGGGATGGGATCATATGCTGAAATTCGAGAAGAAGAATTTGAGGGAGTTATTTTCCCACAGGCCGATCTCTCCAATTATAGGATGAAATGGTTGCCTAGAAAGGATTCCATGTATGTCTATAATACCGCAGAACCATTTAGTTTTTATGAAGGTACTGCCTCATTGGATGGTGCAGCGATTATTTCAAATAATGGAGTATTTGGACAAGGTACCCTAAAAACGAGAGGGTCCATTGCAAATAGCAACGAATTGACATTTAATCACAACAACTATTCAGCAAAGCATGCAGATTTCCTTGTTGAAACGGATGACCCAAATAAACCAGCGCTTTCCGGGGACAACGTGCGTCTGAATTTTAATCTCGATGAGAATTATGCAGAGATAAGTCCGGAAGTAGAAGGTACTGCCGCGGTAGATTTCCCTTACGCCCAATTCAAAACCTCCATCCCTACTGCTCGATGGGACTTAAATCAGCAGAAAATATTGATGTTTAAGCCAGATGATATCGAATTAGAAAATTCCTATTTCTATACAACACGGCAAGATTTAGATTCATTGAGGTTTAATGCCATTGCCGCGGAATACGACATGGAAACCCAGGAACTAAGAGTAATGGGTATTCCATATATCGTAGTGGCAGATGCACAAATTACCCCTGATAATAATCAAGTATTGATTTTGGAGAATTCTGTCATAGGAACGCTTACAAATACGGTCATCATATTGGATACCCTTACGGCTCACCACCGTTTATATGATGGAGTAATTGATATTAAATCTAGAAATGAATTTTCCGGTCATGCAACTTACGAACTAGTAAATGCTGTAGGTGATACTTTTGCCATTAAAATGACCGATTTTAGGTTAGAAGAATTTACGACCGGTGAAGGAAGAAGAATTAAAACCACAAAACATACGGTGGCCAACGGAAGTATTACGGCAAAGGAAAATATTTTGATTTCACCGGGGATGTTCTTTAAGGGAAGTGTAAAGTTGGAGGCACAAAACCCTATGCTTCACTTAGACGGTTATATCAAATTAAATTTGATGCGAGATAAAGATAATGATACCTGGATTCATTATATGCACAGTGCCGATCAGGCTAAAATTTCGATTGATTTTGATAAGAGTTTGACTGAAGAGGGTAGAGTATTGTTTGCAGGTTTGTACTTTTCATCCGACGATTTTAGTTTATACCATGCCTTTATTAACAATAAAAAAGGAATGCCGGGAGATGAGCAATTCTTCAAACCCTCTGGTAAATTATTTTATGATGAGGTGAGTAAAATATTCATAATTGAAGATCCACTAAAGACCAGTGGGCAGAATTTTTCAGGAAAATCCTATTCGCTAAATGAAGCCTCCGGAGATATTTCATTTGAAGGGCCGGTTAACTTTTTTAAAGGCGACAAGCATTCTGAAATCAAATCAGCAGTATTGGCTTCAGGTAATATTGATTCCTTAGATTTTGAATTAAATACCTTCATGGCGATAAATTTTGATGTCCCTTCGGTGATCTGGGATATCATTGGATATGATTTACAAGATGTAATTGAGAATTTAGGAGCTCCAGAAGGGTTGGGTGATCCAACTGAATTATTGTATAAAGTAGCTGAAATTATGGGAGAAACAGCTACAAAGGATTATGAACAACAAACTTTAAAAGAGTATGTTTCATTAGGAGGATTTACTAATGAAACAACGAAACCATTGGTGTTTTCGGATGTCAATTTAAAATGGTCTAAGAAGTACAAATCCTTTTATTCCAATGGGTTATTAGGAATGAGTAACATCCTAGATCACGATGTAAACGCCGCTTGGGAAGGGTTTATGGAAATAGGAAAAATGGAGGACGGCAGTCCTTATTTTAATTTGTTTTTTAAAGCATCAGGCGACAGTTGGTATTATTTGAACTGGCAAGATAATCGCCTTATGATGTTCAGTTCTAATGAAGAGTTCAATTCCACAGTGGCAAAAAAATCAAACGCAGCAAAAGCTAAGATTGGTGAATTAGTGTTTTTACCTGGAGATAAAGCAGAGGCATTGGCTTATATCAATCGATTCAGAAGTCAGTATTACGGCATTTTAGATGAATATGTACTTGATTCTGATGCCAAACTCGAAGAAAAGGAAAAGAAAAAAGAAACAGACGCTACTGAGGAAGGGTTTTAAATAATCTGATTTGAATGTGTTGGGAAAATTAGTGATACTCTAGTTCCGATGCCTTTTGAACTTTCGATAGTGATGTTGCCTCCAATAGAATCCATGTATTTTTTTACAATACTCAATCCAACTCCACTGCCTTCATGTGATCGACCAAGGCCTTCACTTTCTTGCTCGAAAGCGTTGTAAACTTTAGGAAGAAAATCTTTTGAGATACCGATTCCAGTGTCGGTAATATTTAGATAAATATGATGTTTTGTTGCTTCAATGTCAATATTTACGCTTCCCTCGTTAGTGAATTTGATGGCATTGTCTAAAATGTTTTCGATTGATTTTTGAAGAATAATATCTGTGGATTTTACAGAGAAATTATTGCCAGTAGGTTGATAGTTTATCTTCAATCCTTTTGATTTTGCCTTCGTTTGAAATAGTTTAATCGAGTTTTCTAGTATCGGTTCAATCAGGCTATCTGCTGTTTCAACGGGTCCACTTTCAGCCTCTAATTTGGCAAGCTCAATGATACTATTGATCGTAGAAATCAGCCTTTTACTACTCTCCCGTTGCATGCTTACTAATTTTTTAATTTCTTCTGGGCATTTTTCAGAGGAAATGAGTTCTGATAGCCCCATGATTCCGTTTATAGGGGTTCTTATTTCATGAGACATATTCGTTAAAAAGTTGGTTTTTAATCGAATCATTTCCTCAGCTGTTTTTTTAGCGTATTTTAATTCATTGTTTTGTCGTCGTAAAAAAATGGTAAATTCCCTAACGGCAGAATCGAATTCCCATAGTGTATAAATGATTAAAATGATTCCTATTAATGTAGAAATTAACTGCG
>JAHEMU010000261.1 GCA_024643485.1 Cytophagales bacterium | reverse complement strand
GGTAATGCTAGCTGCCTGTGATATTTATCGCCCTGCCGCGATTGATCAGCTAAAAGTACTTGGAGAACAAGTAGGAGTTGAGGTTTATGCGGAACCTGAAAATAAAAATGCCATTGAAATAGCAAAAAAGGCTGTAAAAATGGCAAAAGAAGGAGGGAAGAGCGTTTTAATCGTCGATACAGCGGGTCGTTTAGCTGTAGATGAGGCGATGATGACCGAGATTTCTGAATTAAAAGCTGCCCTTAAACCGTCAGAAACCCTATTCGTCGTAGATAGTATGACTGGGCAAGATGCTGTCAATACAGCAAAAACCTTTAACGATCGACTAGATTTCGATGGGGTCGTTTTAACGAAATTGGACGGTGATACCCGTGGTGGAGCTGCTTTGTCTATCAGACGCGTAGTAGATAAGCCAATTAAGTTCATAAGTAATGGCGAGAAAATGGATGCGATTGAACGCTTCCATCCAGATCGTATGGCGAACCGTATTCTTGGAATGGGTGACGTTGTTTCCTTAGTTGAAAAGGCACAACAAGCTTTTGATCAGGAAGAAGCCGACCGATTGAGCAAAAAAATGAGAAAAAATCAATTCGATTTGAGTGATTTTCTTTCTCAAGTGCAGCAAATTAAAAAAATGGGTAACATCAAGGATTTAATGGGTATGGTTCCAGGTATGGGAAAAGCCATCAAAGATATTGATGTTGATAATGATAGCTTTAAACCCGTAGAAGCAATTATTCAATCAATGACCGCTGAGGAACGTGAAAATCCCGATATCCTCAATGGTAGTAGAAGAAAAAGAATTGCCGATGGAAGTGGAACCTCCGTTCAGGAAATCAATAACCTTATCAAACAGTTCACTGAAATGAAAAAGATGATGAAGGTGATGAATAAAATGGGTAGTGGAAAACGTGCCATGCAGGCGCTAAATCCGTTTAAAAGGTAGGTTTTAATAGAACCATAACCTGATAGCCATAGCAATCGACATAAAAACAAGGACGCGTTTTATCCAAACATCCCCCTTGTCTACCGACCACCGGCTAGCAAACCATCCACCGATGCTATTTCCAATAGCTAGGGTTAACCCGAATTGCCAATTTATTTTCCCTTCCCAGGCAAATACGGCAATGGTGGAAGTGATATATATAAATGCGACAAATACTTTTGCGCTGTTCGTTTTTACTAAGGAAAAATGATTGATGTGAGTGAGAGCTGCAATCATGATAAATCCAATGCCCACTTGAATAAAACCTCCATATATTCCTATAAAGAAAAAGGTGATAATGCCTATGATGGTGTGTTTTCGACCTAAACGCTCAGTAACCATTCCCGTTTTAGCCGGGTTAAATAAGGTTAGAATTACCACGGCAATCATTACAATTGCCAATATCCGTTGAAAGACTAAATCATCCAGATCAGCTGATAATTTAGCGCCTATTCCAGCACCAATTAAGGCAGAAATACCCAAATATAAACTATATGGATAGGCCGATACTCCCTTTGATTTGAAACCTGCAATAGCAAAGATGTTTTGAGCAAAAAGTGCAACTCGATTCGTTCCGTTTGCGATACCAGCGGGTAATCCTAAAAATATCATAACGGGTAAGCTCACCAACGAACCTCCACCCGCTACTGTATTTGCAAAGCCACTGAAAATCCCTGCAACAATAAGTATCAAACCTTCATACAATTCCATCGTTAAATTTAAATAAGTATTTCATTGATTTATTCGTTTTCATTATACATTTTCAATAATATTTAAAAATCATGCTCAGAACAATAGGCTTTTTGATTATTCTCACTTTTTCTTTTACCGCTATGTCTCAAAATAAGGTAACTCCATGTGATTCTGAAGAATTTCATCGTTTCGATTTTTGGATTGGTGAGTGGGAAGTGGTAGTGTACGGTACAGATAATCCTGCAGGTACGAATTTGATTCAACGGGAAGAAGAGGGTTGTGTGTTAAGAGAAAATTGGAAAAGCGCTTCAGGTACTACTGGAACTTCCATTAATTTTTATGATCAAGAATTAAAACAATGGCGTCAGATTTGGAATGATTCTTCCGGTGGTGTGTTAGAATTATATGGGGATTTAAGTAATAAAAAAATGGTGTTAGCCTCTAAGCCAACTTTTAATTCCACAATGAATAAAACCATTATCGATCGAATATCTTGGTCTGAAGAGTCAAAAGGAAATGTCCGACAATTATGGGATCGCTCTGATGATGATGGGAAAACGTGGTCGGTTGTATTTGATGGGTTGTATAAAAGAAAGAAATAATTGGATAAAAGCATCAAATCAAATACCGTTGCTTCTACTTTTTTAGGTGAAATAGCCGAAAGTATTCCTATAGAGCAATTAAAATCTACCACGCTCATATTTGCGAATAAACGCGCTGGAATTTATTTTCTTAAGGAATTGGGAAGGTTTCATCAAAAGGTGACCTACGCACCTCGAGTATTGAGTTTTGAGGAGTTTATAGAACGGTTTACTCCCATTGAAAAAACGAATCGGTTTACGTTGATCTATACTCTGTTTCAGGCGTACCAAGAAGTGTATCAATCTGACGAGTCTTTTGATAATTTCTACTTTTGGGGTGAGATGTTGTTAAGCGATTTTGAAGAGATTGACCATCAAATGGTTGACTACAAGGTGTTATTCAAGAACCTAACAGATATTCGCACCATAGAGGCGATCAGTTTTTTAGACGAAGAACAAATCGCCATTATAAATAGATTTTGGCATAATACTGGAAGTGGAAAATACACCGATGGTTGGGTGCGGTTTTGGGAGAGACTGCGGGAGGTTTATGAACTTTTTCAAAGGAAATTAGAAAATCAAGGGTTCAATTATTACGGCAGACAACTTCGGAAACTCGCTGAAAACGAGCATGAAATAAAGGTAACTGACAAAGAACAGTTAATTTTTGCAGGTTTTAATGCGCTAACCCGTTCAGAAGAAATTATCATAACTCATCTTATAAAAAATCACAACGCTCAAATTTTTTGGGATGACGATGCATTTTATCGCAATAAAACGCATGAAGCCGGTAGGTATATGAGGGAAAACATGAAACACCCCGTACTAGCGCCTTCCTTTAAAAGGTTTACTCACGATAATTTATTTAATGACAGTAAAAAGATCAAAGTGGTTTCTACGGGCAATTGGTCAGCGCAAATTAAGGTGGTTGCCGATCAACTTGCCAAGCTTTCAAAAAACCCCAATTGGGTACCTGAAAAGACTGCGGTAGTAATTGCAGATGAAAACTTACTTATACCGATGCTTAATTCGCTACCGAAATCGGTGAGTGCCTTTAACGTAACCATGGGGTTGAGTATTCGGAATTCACCTGTTTATCAAGTTTTTGAATTGTTGATTCAATTATTAAAAACGTGTAGAGCAACGGCCGATGGGGTAACCTACTCATTTAGGAGTTTATTGGCATTTTACAGGCATCCATTAATTCAGGAAAGGAGGCCAAAAATTGCGGAAGAGATGGTGAATTATTCTCGTGAAAATAAGCAGTATTGGTACTCGGTTGATGATTTGAAAGCTCAAGAATGGTGGATTCACGGCATAGAAAATGATCAATCTGCCATTTTACCAACTACTATTTCCTTATTTGAATACTTGCAAGAAACTTCAACCAACTCATTTGAAAGAGTTTTTTTACATTCCCTTACCGATATCCTTCAAAATTATAACGAAATATTAACTACTTATAAAATTGAATTGAGTCTAGAAGGAATTCATCGTTTAATCAAACAATCAGCAGGTATTAAAAAAGTTCAATTATCTGGTGAGCCAGTGCGAGGGCTCCAGATAATGGGTGTTCTCGAAACACGAAATATTGATTTTGAACATTTATTCATTCTCAGTTTAAATGAGGATTTTTTGCCGGGTGGAGGAAAAAGTAATTCATTTATACCACAAAGTTTAAGAAAGGGATTTCAATTACCAACCTTTAATGATAATCAAGCCATTCAATCCTATTTGTTTTATCGTTTGCTTCAACGTGGAAAGGATATTACCTTAATTTACAATGCAAATGGAAAAGGGAATGGGGGAGATACCAGCCGATTTATTCACCAACTGAAATATGTTTTTCCACTGCCCGTTGAAGAGTATATTTACCAGGAAGAATTCATGTCGGTAAGTAAAAAAATCTCATTTGAATCGGATGGAGTAGAGGCAGTACTAACGAATTATACAAAAGAGGAGGGGGCATCATTAAGCCCGACGGCCTTATATACTTATTTGGAATGCAGTCTTAAGTTTTTTTATAAGTATTTGAAAAAGCTAAAGAAAAAAGAAGACCCCGAAGAAGAACTGGATGCGAGGATTTATGGAAATTTGTTGCACAATAGCATTGAATCTATCTATAAAAATGAAAATGGTACCTTTAAAACCATAAATGAAATCGTTTTAGAGGAAATCCCAGTCGTTGTTGATCAAGTAATGGACGAAGAAATAGGGATAACGAATCGACAAAACGGTGTTTGGAGTGGTAAATATCTTATTGTAAGGGAATTGATTATCAAAGCCCTTACTGAAATCATAAAG
>JAHEMU010000260.1 GCA_024643485.1 Cytophagales bacterium | reverse complement strand
GAGTAAATCCAACTGTTCTTTACTCGTTGCCACGCACTCGTCATTTATACGAATAAAGGCAAGCCCCGCTTTGTATTGATGTTGTTTGAAAAAATGCGGTCGTCGTCTACTCTTCGGCACATCTACGGTAATGATTCCCTTTTTCTCCGACAAAGCGACTACGGAAATTTTGTGTTGAAAGGGGGGGAACACATATTTTGAAATAGCTTTTTTCAATTGAAAAACTTCTTCATCCGCGCGTTTAAGACCCCAAAGTTGCCCATTATCAGCAACGCCTACCAATAATTTACCGCCTTCGGTGTTAGCAAAGGCAACGAGTTCCTTTACCATTTTCTCTACGTTAGAAGTATTGTGCTTAAACTCGAGGTTCGGACCTTCACCGCGGGTCACAATTTTTCTTAATTCCCTTACGGGATCCACTTTTCGCTTCATCTAATTATCTGTATCGTCTGGCCCAAAATCACCTTCGGGCATAGTAAACATCCCTGATATTAAGTCTTTGAATTGGGTTCCTCTTTCAAGGGGTTGTTTTCCCAACATACTGTACTCAACTAATCCGTACAATGCAAATTCCATCAAAAATAACGCTTCTTCATCAGAAACCCCTGCATGATAGTCGGAAATTAATTTTTTAAGTCCGGGCACACCAGTCAATGTCGATTTAAACTCCGAAGTTTTGGATTCATTGAGCAAATCCAATGTATTGCCCTCTCCAAACCAATCGATAATTTCTCTATAAGGACTATTTTCCTTACTTTTTCTTGCTCTTTCGGGATCTGGGAAGCTATTTAGAAATTGTGACCGAATGGCTTTTCCTATTAAACTTTGAGCCACGATAAATGGCCCCTCCTGTTCTCCTTCGTACACCAACTCCACTTTACCAGTAACGGATGGCACGACACCTACAAAATCTGCCATTCTCACATATCCACTTTTTTCCCCATTAACGATGGCTCTTCGCTCAACTGTACCCACTAAATTTTCATAAGCTGAGATTGTTAACCTGGCCGACACCCCACTTTTAGCATCTACATATTCACTACTTCTAGCCTCCACAGCGATTTGCTCGACTAACTTAGCAGCTATCTCATTGATCACTACTCGGGAAGCTTGATCAGGGCGAATATCGGCCTCTTGAATGGTTATTTTTCTACTAATTTCGATCGATTTGGGATAATGAGTAATAATTTGGCTCCCAATTCTATCTTTTAAAGGAGTGACAATGCTTCCTCGATTGGTATAATCCTCAGGATTTGCAGTAAATACAAATTGAATGTCGAGTGGTAATCTCAGTTTAAAACCTCTGATTTGAATGTCTCCTTCTTGTAAAATATTAAACAATGAAACTTGAATTCTTGCCTGAAGATCTGGTATTTCATTTATCACAAAAATACAACGATGAGAACGAGGAATTAACCCAAAATGAATCACTCGTTCGTCACTGTAGGGAAGCTTAAGACTTGCCGCTTTAATAGGGTCTACATCACCTATAAGGTCAGCGACTGAAACGTCGGGGGTTGCTAGTTTTTCGGAATACCTATCCGATCGATGTAGCCACTCAATAGGGGTATCATCTCCATTTTTAAGTATCATTTCCTTACCGAAATGAGAAATAGGATGTAAAGGATCATCGTTGATCTCTGATCCTTTAATAATAGGAATATACTCGTCGAGTAGCTGAGTCATCATTCGGGCAATTTTTGTTTTTGCCTGTCCACGAAGTCCAAGTAAATTTATATCGTGCCTAGCTAAAATAGCCCTTTCAATATCAGGAATAACGGTATCTTCGTACCCGAAAATTCCCTCAAAAATCTGAAGGCCTTTTTGCAAATTGCTAACTAAATTATCTCGGAGTTCATCTTTAACTGACTTATAGCGATATCCTGCCGCTTTCAACTCTCCTAAGGTACTCGCCTTATTTATATTCATTTTCAAAACCGTTTTTTCTTATTTCTTTTATAATCCTCAAAAATCACATCTCCCAAACCATTTAAACTACTATAATAGGCATTGCCATTATTTGCAGCTGTAAAATCGCGAACAAATTGTTGTAACCAAGGATCCGTTGCAATCATAAAGGTGGTGATGGGGATTTTTAATTTTTTACATTGCTGCGCTAAATTGAGCGTCTTGTTCAAAATTTTAGGGTCTAATCCGAACGCATTCTTATAATACTTAATTCCCACTTTCATACAAGTCGGTTTTCCATCGGTAATCATAAAAATCTGTTTATTCGGATTCTTCCTTTTTCTCAATAAATCCATTGCTAATTCGAGTCCGGCAATGGTATTGGTATGGAAAGGACCAACTTTTAAATAAGGCAAGTCCTTGATTTCCACTTGCCATGCGTCATTACCAAATACGATGATATCCAGGGTGTCTTTTTTGTACTTTTTTGTAATGAGTTCCGCCAAGGCCATGGCGACTTTTTTAGCAGGCGTAATTCTATCTTCCCCATAAAGAATCATAGAATGTGATATATCAATCATAAGAACCGTAGAAGTTTGGGCCTTATACTCATTATCTACAACTTCCAGATCTTCCTGTGTCAGCACAAAATTCTCAAACCCATGATTCACAAATGCATTATGAAGGGAATCTGTCATACTAATAGAATTCACAGGGTCACCGAATTCATATTTTCGTTTATCGCTCCCCTTTTCCTCTCCTAATCCTGTGTAAACGGTACGATGATCCCCTTTATTTCCCTTTTTAAGTTTGCCAAAAATTTCTTCCAGCGCTTGGTTTCTTATGTATTGTTCGCTTTTAGCAGAAACCTCAAATTTACCTGAAGCAGGATTTTCCGTTAAATATCCCTTTTTCTTCAAGTCATCAATAAAGTCTCCAATACCGTAGTCATCGGAGGTCAGCTTGTATTTTTGATCAATATTGGTCAGCCAATGTAGGGCTTCCGACACTTCCCCAGAGGTAATAACCAACAACTCAGAGAACAATTTATGCAATTGATCAAAGTCTCCTTTTTGGGGATTTTTTGGGATAAATTTTGAAAATCTATAGCCTATCATAATTAATACTAGTAACCAATTTTAGAGAATCAATGTTCAAAAAAAGGTGAATAAGGAATAAAAACTACCTAAAAAGTAGCGATTAATACGAAACCCACTACTATAATAGCAAAGAAAATATCGAATAAAAATCGGCATTTTTATTGATTGGGTATAAAAAATTCGCGATTTTTATAGTTTATTCAACTAGAAAAAACGTAATTAAACGGTTATTCCGCTACCCATGTAAGAAAGTTTTCAATCAAGGGTGTAAGTGAAAAAAGATTTTACATATATTTGAAGAACCATTTACCACAAATAATATTTTTATGAAACGATCACTAATTCTTATTGCTGCAGTTGCTCTACTAGCTGGTGCATGTTCACAGTACACTTGCCCAACTTATGCAAAAGCAGAAAAGGAAACAAAAACGATAAAAGCAGAAAAGGCCCAAAATTTTTAATTTCAGGCCTTTTACTTCTTTTCATTCCGGATTACTTATTTTCCAAGAAATCCAGTACTTCTGTTAATAAACTCTGTTAGGTCTTTCCCTGTTAACATTCCTTGAGATAGCAACGCTAAGTCATATGCTTGTTTAGCCATTTTTCGTTGAATCTCTTCATTCTCTTCTTTTAATATTCCAGCTATCACCGTGTGATTTGCATTTACTGCCACTGAGAAATGATCGGGCATATCTCCCATCATAAAAGGAGCACCTCCTGTTTTAGCCATTTCCTTATATCTTCTCATAAATTCTGACATGGTAATGGTTGCTGGCATAGTTTCAGGCGACATCGATTCAATTTGAACGGTAGCATTTGAATTATTGATCGCTTTTTCAAAAACCTCCTTTAACTTGGTGGTCTCATCCTCCGTCAATACGCTTTCAATCGCTTCCCCTTTATCGACTAATTTATCTAAGGTATCTGCATCCACTCGTTTCCAAGTAACTTTTTCAGATTTTTGCTCCAGGTGATTAATGAAATGCGCATCAAGCATTCCCTCCATCAAGACGATATCTAACCCTTTCGAAACGGCCGCTTGAATATAGCTATCTTGCTTTTGATGATCGGTGGTATACAAAATCACTTTGGTTCCATCCTTATCAGATTGAGTCGCCGCAATTTTTTCTTCGTATTCTTTCAGCGTAAAATATTCATTGGAGATATTTTTCAACAATAAGAAATCCTTTGATTTTTCATAAAACTTCTCTTCAGCGATGGTTCCGTATTTAACGAATAGCCCGATATCATCCCATTTCTTTTGGTAAGATTCACGATCCTTTTTGAAGAGTTCCCCAAGTTTATCCGCCACCTTCTTGGTAATGTGAGCATTGATTTTCTTCACATTTCCATCCGATTGCAAATAACTACGCGAAACGTTTAATGGAATATCCGGAGAATCAATTACTCCATGTAAAAGCATTAAAAATTCAGGAACAATGTCTTTTACCTCATCAGTGATAAATACCTGACGGCTATATAACTGAATTTTGTTTTTATTCATTTCGAACTCATTCTTCACTTTAGGGAAGTAAAGAACTCCGGTCAAATTGAAAGGA
>JAHEMU010000259.1 GCA_024643485.1 Cytophagales bacterium | reverse complement strand
GCCAATTTCCTGCGCTTCGGCAACCTCCCCTTTGGTCAGTTCTTCGATCATCTCATCGACGAGTTCCGTGCTTACTTCCGAGAAATTGTTGACGAAGTTTAGTGGGTTTTGTATTTCGTGGGCGATACCTGCGGTGAGTTCACCAAGAGATGCCATTTTTTCTGATTGGATGAGTTGGGTTTGGGTGGATTTAAGATTTGCCAAAGAAATCTCTAAGGCTTCAGTTCTTTCTTCCACCTTCCTTTCCAAACCTGTATACAATTTTCCCATTTTGTAGGCAATTAAGAGGGTCATACTAATTGGTATTATGCTTAAAAAGGTCACATTAAACAGTACTGAATCTGCTAAAGCGGATAATGGCTCATTGCTTGTCAAACGTACAATCATTGGAATAAAAATCATTAATACCATTCCAACAAAACCAATTCCAACAAAACCAATTCCCTCTGCCTTTCTTTTCTTTGCTTCAATTAATAAAACGGAGCAAATAATTAAATCAATAGAAACGATAATAATTAGGACTATATTTTCGGTAATGCTTTCCAAAGCAAAAGCCAGAATAGCTAGTATTGGCAAATAACGGAGAAATTCAAACTTTTTCAGCTTAAAAAAGGTGACCAAAGTATATGGAAATAATAGTAAGATCGTATATCGAATCAACTCGATTTGTTCAACAAGAAGGAAGAAATTAAATCTACCAAGGTTTAAATATGGAAATAGGTTCTGAATAAAGTTATTACACAGTAGCAACGTGACTACAATGGCCACAAGTAAATTCTCTTTTTGTTCTCTGAATAAATAGTATAAATAGCCATGTAAGATGATTATAATTGAATAAACACCCAACAATAAGTAGAATAACAGTTTATCTTTCTCAATATCCTCAATCCTTAAATCCTGATATTTTTGAGAAAGAAATCCAATTCCAAACCCAAAATCACCAGATTGATCTCCCATCAGTGCTTTATTCCTCTCAGCTTCATGATAAGAGAATCGCACAGCTAACAGGTGTGTATCTCTGGGTGCTAACAATATCGGAATAAAGGGTTTTGAAAGGGGATTATTTCCTTGCTCGAGCGCTGGATTTGTCGAAAAAACACCATAATTCATTACCAGTTTTCCGTCTATATAAACTTCCGCAGCTCCCCATGTAAAGCATTGCATATACCATGGGTTAAGATAAAAACTCGAATCCACTTTGAAATAGGTACGAAACCATCCATAGCCTTGATTCCAAAGCGAATCTGGCAAAGGGGCAGAAATGCCTGTTGGTTTCATTTTCATCCAATCTGAATGGGAATAAGTCGGATCAGCCCAGTCAATTTGGTCGCCTGGCTTGAAATACCATGTATTATCAACTCCAAGATTTATATAGCGCTGTATGGACGCTCGAACAAGTTCCACGATGATTGGTGGCTCCGATTTATTTTTGTCGGCGGGTAAGACTGCGAGACGAACCTTTGACCCTACTGAACCAATAATTAACCCATTAATAAATCCTTCATCCAAGAATTGTATTTCAACAATTTCACCTGATGCCCCCTGACCAACTCCAATAATCTTATCACCAACATTCAATTGACCACTTCTTTGTGCGGGAGTGTCTGGAAAGATTTGTGTGATTCGGGTATATAAACTGTCCACTTCAAGCCGAATTCCAATGCCACCCTGAATTCCTGAGAATACAGACAAACTATCTGTTGATGCCTGCAATATGTTGGTGGTAAAAAATAGAAATAGACCGATTAACATCACCCGTGATTGCCAAACGCTCAGAACGTTTTTAAATTTAAATTGATCTGATTTTTGTTTCATCTTTTTGGTAATTGAATAAAAAATTCACTCCCCTCCCCTTCCTTACTCTCAACTTTTAATTCTCCTCCATGCGCCTTCACTATGTCATAGCTCAATGATAAGCCCAATCCCGTGCCCTGCCCTGTGGGCTTGGTCGTAAAGAAAGGTTGAAAAACCTTGTCAACCACTTCTTTTGGTATTCCGTTGCCGTTATCTTTTACAGAAATAATAATCTGGTTTTCCTTCTTCTGAGTGGTCACAGTAACTAACGACTCAAATGGGCCCTCCGCTTGATTCTTTTTTTCATTAACAGCATAAAAAGCATTCGTAATCAGATTTAAGATTACTCTTCCTAAATCTTGGGGTATCACCTCAATTTTACCAATGGAGGCATCAAAATCCGTTTCAAATTTAGAATTGAATGATTTGTCTTTAGCTCGCAAACCGTGATAGGCCAAACGCAAGTATTCATCACAAAGTGTATTTATATCGGTAGGCTCTTTTACCCCGCTGCTACTCCGCGAATGTTGCAGCATTCCTTTAACAATGCCATCAGCACGTTTGCCATGGTGGAGGATCTTTTCCAGGTTCTCTTTTACAGCTTTACCTATTTCCTGTGCTTCGACAATATCACCTTTTACAAGCTCTTCATTCATTTCATCAATAAGTTCCGTACTCACTTCCGAAAAATTGTTGACAAAGTTCAGAGGGTTTTGAATTTCGTGAGCAATTCCGGCGGTCAGTTCACCGAGGGATGCCATTTTTTCTGATTGAATGAGTTGAGTTTGGGTGGATTTTAATTTAGTATATGCTTTTTCAATTTGATCGGCTGATTTTTTTCGCTGTTTATTATTTCTGAATTGAACAATAGAAAATAGTCCTATTGCCAACAAGCCAAAAGAGAGGACAAATAGTTTAAATGTATTTAAATACTCCTGTTTTTCTATTTCAACTTCTCTCTGCTTCTTTTCTTCTTTATACTTTGCTTCTTGAATTTCAATTTGTTTATTTAACTCAACTCCCAGAAGCTTGTCTTTATCATAAAGTTGGTTGAGGCTGTCTTTCAGTTGACCAAATTCTTGTAGCGCTTGATAAGCCTTATCATACTCATTAGTCTTGGCATACATTTCAGCTAACCTTTCAAAGTATTCTTTCTTAGTTTGTAAAGCAGTTTTTTCCGTCCATAATTTCTGAATTGAAGGGAAGATATCAATAGCCTTTCGATAATCCTTTTGAGCATAATAATATAAAAAAAGTATGGATTTATCAGAATAAGTTTCGGAACTAAAGTTAATGTAAGCCTTTGCAGAATCGAGTAAATTTTCCCTGATATAAAACGAGGCTATTTTTTGATTCCTGAATTTTTTTGAGGCATAAATGTGATTATCAAAATTCGTTTTATACAAAAGAATTAATTGATTGGTGCTAATCAGTCCAAGGTCACTAGCCAATTCATACACAAAGCGACTACGCTCTCCATAAGCCCCGAGTGAGTCCTTAAGATGTACAAATTCATTAAAATATCTCAACCCCGTGGTTGTATCTTTCTTTTCAACACATTGTGCAAGAATACCAATTATCGGGTGAAGCAATAAATTATATTCATGGTTCTTTTTCCGATAGGAATAGAGTTGATTATACCAAAATATAGCTTTTTCAGAAAGTTCTGGCCAGGTCCATGACCACTCGCGATAAATATCACCGAGGCATTGGATAGCTTGTACCTTTAATTCTTCATTGTAATTTTGTTCTGCATAGTCACGGAGTGATATGAGATACAACGAGATTTGTTCCCCATCGAATTGATGGATATAATAATGAGCGGTATTCCAATAAAAGTCGATTTTTAGAGAATCCTTTAAGGGTGAGGAAGTATTCCAATTTTCCAATAACCTGCTGGCTTCTTTGATATAATTCTCATCTGAATTTTCAGGAGAATGAATTGTTGCTTTGATTTGTAAGGTACGTGCTCTTATTTGGTAGGGAATAAGGTGGTTTCGAAGTGCATAACGGTACAAAGAGTCAGCTGAATTAAGCTTCCGATCAACATACGCTCTCCACCATATTGCTCTTGCCATCCACATGGTATTTTTGGTGCTATCTGCAATTTTAAAAGCCTCAGTTAGGTAGTATTCTGATAATTCGTCATTATCTAAACCCCTATTGTAGGAGCTTAATTTGCCGTAAAGTTCAATTTTGATATCTAAGGGAGTGGACTCATTATTCAGTTCTTTCAAAAGAACGCTCTCCGAATAATAGACCTCTATATTTACCTGTGCTTTCGACAAAAAACCAAAAAAAAAGAGAATGAAACAGAGATATATTTTAGGCATACTGAATTTTATATAATAGGTAATTGCTTCTTGATATATTAATTTGCTCTTCAAAATTTATTCTTTTAATCATAATATCTAGCTAAAGCCCATTCCTTATGGCCTATTTTATCTTAAATGTATTATTTGTAGATATCGTATTCCTCTATTATGATAGAAAATAAAGATATTGTATTTATACCCGTATTAAATAGAGAACATAAGTTCAATATAATATATTTTCTGGTTATGCGTTCTACTATCTTTATTGAATACCGAGTTCTGAAAGGGCAAATTGTCGTAATAAATAACACATAACCCCGTAGGGGTCCTACCTTATTATCCGTAGAAATGGGAACTTGTTGTATTAAAGGGGATGAGGGGGTTAGGGGGATGAGGGAGTTAGGGAATTTGCAATTTGCAATTTTCTGTATGCTCCATTTTGAATACAAACCACCGACC
>JAHEMU010000258.1 GCA_024643485.1 Cytophagales bacterium | reverse complement strand
AAGACCGCCATAATAAGGCATGTGTTTCTCACATTGGAAAAGGTGGAAGTGGCCATTACGTAAAAATGATACATAACGGCATTGAATATGCTGAGATGCAATTAATTGCTGAAATATATGCTTTGTTAAAATCGGCGGGATATTCAAATGATGAACAGGTAGAAATTCTGAAGGAATGGAACAGTGGCGAGTTGAAGAGTTTTCTGTTAGAAGCAGCTATCGAAGTATTGTTAAAAAAAGAACATGGAACTTATGTGATTGATCAAATTTTGGACGTCGCGGGAAATAAAGGAACTGGATATTGGACGACCGTTGAAATGTCTAAAATTGGATTGCCTGCCACGATGATTTCTTCAGCGCTATTTGCACGGTTTATCTCTGCTCATCGGTCGGTACGACAATCATTGAATGCGGAATTGGAGCCGAAAAAGGAACCCTTGAATTTAGACATTAACTCGTTGAAAAACGCAGTAATCCTGGCGAGGTCCATCAACCATTTTCAAGGATTCTGGTTGCTTAAAGAGGCAGGAATTCATTACGACTGGACTCTTCAGTTACATGAAATAGCTAGAATATGGACCAATGGATGCATTATACGATCGGAGCTTATGGAATCGATTACAAAAGCGATGAAAGAGGAGGAGTTATTAGAAGCTTCTTGGTTTTTGCAGCCTGTAAAACATTTTCAATTTGACTTAAATTCAATTGTAACAAAAGGATTAACAGCAAGGATTGCCTTACCTTGTTTCAGTGAATCATTGAATTTTCTTTATGGGATAACGGACATAGACTCGCCGGCAAACATGATTCAAGGGCTTCGTGATTATTTTGGCGCCCATACCTATCAGCGTCGCGACGATCCATCCGGGGCTTTTTATCACACCGATTGGAATAAAAACTAATATGATAGATTACCAACTACTTGCCGCTGTTTTCGCAGGGATTGCCCTGCTATTATTTTTAATTTTAGTTTTTAAGATTCACGCCTTTTTGTCTTTGTTGATCAGTAGTATATCCGTAGGGATATTGGCTGGCATGCCCGCGGGTGATGTTATTGCCACCGTTCAAAAAGGAATGGGTGGCACCTTGGGTTTTGTGGCCACAGTAATTGGTTTGGGGGCACTATTTGGGGCGATACTAGAACAGAGTGGAGGAGCAAAATCCATTGCAAAATTTCTAGTTTCTAAAAGTAAATTAAGCCGAGCGCCTTATGCCATGGCAATGACCGGGTTTCTGGTAGCCATTCCCGTTTTTTTCGATGTTGCGTTTATATTATTGATTCCAATGGTATATGCATTGCAACGCACTTCCGGCAAGTCTCTGTTATTATTTGCCATTCCATTATTATCGGGATTAGCCGTTACTCATGCTTTTATCCCACCTACTCCTGGGCCCATTGCCGTAGCGGATATTTTGGGAGCTGATTTGGGGTGGGTCATCCTTACCGGCTTTGTGGTAGGTTTACCCGTTGCGATTATTAGCGGTCCTATTTTCGGAAAGTACATCGCGAACAAAATTAATGTCGTGGCACCCATGGCAGATGGTCCTGCTGAAGAAGATAATGTAGTACTTCCATCATTTAGTAGTGTATTGGGAATCGTCTGTATTCCGTTAGTATTAATATTATTAAATACCTCTATTTCCGCAGGATTTATTCCAATAAAATCAGAACAAATAAAGTCATTAATTGCGTTAGTGGGACATCCATTTACCGCTTTAATAATAGCCAATTTAGTAGCGTGGTATTTTATGGGAATCAGAAGAGGGTTTTCCAAGCAGCAACTACTTCAAATATCCTCAAAATCCTTAGCTCCTGCCGGAAGTATTATCTTAATCACCGGTGCGGGAGGTGTATTTAAACAAGTATTAATTGAAACCGGCGCTGGCGAGATGATTGCGAATTCATTGGCTGGTACCGGGTTGTCTGTTTTGCTTTTTGCTTATCTGGTGGCATTCTTAGTAAGAATTTTACAGGGCTCGTCAACGGTAGCAATGATTACCGCTGCTAGTTTGGTTGCTCCGCTCATTGAATCTTCATTTTCAGGGCTTCAGCTCGCTTGCCTGGTCACTGCCATTGCAGCTGGGGCATCCGCTACCTCACACGTTAATGACAGCGGTTTTTGGTTGGTTAATCAATATCTAGGATTAACTGAAAAGCAGACTTTTAGGTCTTGGACGGTAATGACGACCATACTATCCGTTTCTGGACTTTTCTTTGTTTCCATTATTTGGTGGCTGGCTGGATAACTATTTCACTTTATTTAAATCAATCCAAAAGTGTTGAGGGGTAGTTCGGTCTTCCACTTCCGTTTTTAAGAATTTAATCATATCCAGTAGTTGGAGCATCAATTCACGCTTGTCATTTTTCGTTAGCAACTCCAGTGTTTTTCCATTGGTAAATAATAAAATGGCGGTAAATTCTGTCCAGTTCAATTTTCTATATTGAGCCCGTGTACTAACCGTTTGAGCCTGATCCTCTTTGATAAGGTACACCCGATCGATACCGGTAAATTTTTCAGATTTATGGTATAATTTCAGACCCAAAAAAAAGAAGTAGTCCGAATAACGTTTGTTTCTCAAATCTATTTCAGTAACGTAATACATTCCAATACTTAATACAGAAAAGGTGAGAAAAATGGATCCGAAAATGTACAACTTCCAATAAATTAAAAGCCCCCCAAGAAGGAAAATGAATGGGAAAGCATATTTGAAACCGGAGTGAAAATATGGAATAATGATTTTCTTTTTCATGAGAATAGTTTTTCAAAATAGAAATTATAAAATATTAAGTATAGGTTCTGAGTTTTATTTGATTTTTTTAAATTTTAAAAACAGAAAGGGCGGTCAGTGATATAAGCGTTTCCACATTGAAAAAGATAATTTAACTTTTGTTCTTTAACAATTATAATCCTCAATTCGACTAGAATTAGATGATATTCACTAAATTGTGATGGTAAGTAATCACTGAAAAAGGAAAGCTTTTCTTATTCGGAAGGTCGATTTGAAACTCAACTAATGTCTGAACATATAGTAATTATAGGAAATGGAATTGCAGGTATTACCGCTGCCCGTCATATCAGAAAACATTCCGATAAAACCATTACGGTGATTTCATCGGAATCCAAGTATTTTTATAGCCGTACCGCCCTGATGTATATTTACATGGGTCATATGAAGCAGGAACATACCCAACCTTATGAAAAGGGATTTTGGTCTAAAAATAAAATAGATTTGGAATTTGAAGAGGTGGTTGGTTTGAATACTACTTTAAAAAATGTGGAGCTTTCATCCGGCAAGATACTCGCCTACGACCAATTAATAATTGCAACCGGTTCAATTCCAAATTCCCTAAATATTTCGGGTGCAGATCTTAAAGGAGTGCAGAGTTTGTATAGTCTTCAGGATTTGGAGTTGATGGAAGCGAATACCAAGGGGATTCGACGCGGGGTAGTGATTGGAGGTGGGCTGATAGGCGTTGAAATGGCAGAAATGTTACGTTCCAGAAATATTGAAGTAACACTATTGGTAAGGGAGAATAATTTTTGGGACGTTGTTTTGCCAGAAAAAGAGGCGCAGCTATTAAATCGCCATATTTTAGAACATCAGGTAGATCTACGATTGAATACGGAATTATCTTCAATTAATGGAAATGAGGAAGGAAAAGTGGTTTCGGTGACTACCACTTCGGGCGATGAAATTGAAACCGATTTCGTCGGTATTACTGTTGGGGTTTCTCCGAATAGTTTATTGGCAAAACAAGCAGGAATAGAGGTAAGACGCGGAATTTTAGTGAATTCAAAACTGCAGACTTCAGTAACTGATGTTTATGCGATTGGTGATTGTGCGGAGTTGCAAGATCCGCTTTCTCATCGACGCCCAATAGAAGCCGTGTGGTACAGTGGAAGAATGATGGGGGAAACGGTGGCCCGCACGATCTGCGGGAAACCGACGGATTATTTGCCCGGATACTGGTTTAACTCAGCGAAGTTCTTCGATATTGAGTATCAGACTTACGGAAAGGTGGGTAACAAGTTAGAGGAAGGTGAGGGTGAGTTCTATTGGGAACATGATTCGGGTAGAAAATGCCTACATTTTGTATATAAAAAATCCACACGTCAATTCATTGGAGTCAATGCCTTTGGTATCCGTTTAAGACACGAGATTTTTGATAAATGGCTAACAGACGAATGCTCTATAGACGAGGTGATAGAACGACTTTCGGAAGCAAATTTTGATCCAGAATTCTACACTCGTTTCGAAAAACAAATTCAACAAAAGTTTAAAGAAGAAAACCCTCAATTGATATGAAAGCAATTCAAAGTATTGGGTTATTGGTGTTTTTTGTGGGGTTTTTCCTTTTCAACATTTCTTTGTTTACAGAGTCCTATCAATTGAAAAATGATTCAGTTGAGCAATTTATCCCAGAAGGGAAAAGGACCTTTTTTAATGAGGCGGCAACCGAACTTTACAGTCGGTCTTTTTCCAACAATTTTGAATTTTTAGATAAAATTGGCGAGGCTTTTGAAAGGTCGAACGAAGAAATCATTGCTTTATATGCTATTTCATTTGAAGA
>JAHEMU010000257.1 GCA_024643485.1 Cytophagales bacterium | reverse complement strand
AGACAAATGGGGCTTCCTGGAGAGTTTATAGGCGGAATTGTTGCGGCGATTGGGATTTTTCTTCCAGGAACATTTTTAATCTTTTTTGTAATTAAATTTTGGGATAGCCTTAAACAATATAGATGGGTAAGAGCTTCTCTTGAAGGTGTTCACGCAGCAAGTTCTGGGATGGTAATTGCCGCCACCGCTCTGTTATTTATTCCATTGGATAATAATGCCTTGAACATCAGCGTCGTGATTATTACCTTTTTGCTAATTACATTCACCAAAATACCTACGCCTTTACTTATCTTAGCAGGACTCCTTTTAGGTTTTATTGTGTAGCAGAAGTGTAGAAGGATTGGTCTCTTCCACTTCCTCTTTCTGTTTCTCTCTCTCTGTTCCTCTTTATCTTTCTCTTTCTGTTCCTCTTTCTGTTCCTCTTTCTCTTTCTGTTTCTGTTTTTCCCTTCTTAAACAAGCGCAAAAAAAAAGAGGAGAGATGAATTTCATCCCTCCTCTTTTCAACAATATTATATCAAATATTAATTCAACTTAAATGTGATTGGCAATACAATACGCTGTTTTACAGCTTGACCTCTTTGCTTCGGAGGAGTCCATTTAGTAGCACCTTTTACTACCCGAACGGCTTCTTCGTCACAACCAGCTCCAATTCCTTTTACTGCTTGAACGTCAGTAATTGAACCATCTTTATCAATTACAAATTGCACGAAAACACGGCCTTCAATACCCATTCTTCTAGCTTGAGTAGGGTAGTCCATATTATCAGCGATGTATTGATAGAATGCTGCATAACCACCAATTGGCATTGCAGGATCTTCTACGATTGTGAAGATTTCTTCAACAACCTCCTCTTCAGGCTCGTCATCAATAACTACAGCTTCAATGATTTCTTCCTCTTCAATTTCCATATCCAATTCGATTTCAATCTCCTCTTCAATTTCTTCTTCATCAGGAACCTCAACAACTTGTGGCTGTTGAATTACCGGTGGAGGGGGAGGTGGAATTTCAGTTGGTGGAATATCAATTAATTCTTCCACATGCTCATTCAATCCTGTTTGAAGAATAATAGCGCTTTCATCGTATTGTTTAAGTTCGAATCCAGTAATTACCAATGCTAGGGTAATCATGGTTCCAATACTAAAAAACAGTCCGGTTTTTCGCTCTAAATCTGCTTTTTCTGTCTTTTTAATATCCATCGTTAAGAAATCTTATATTATGCCAATTACAAATTTATCAAATAGAATTAAAAATATATAATTAATCAGGTAGTTTTTTTACTGTATATGACTAAAAAGTTAGTTAAACCCAGTAATGCGCCTAAAAAATTAATTCCTATATCGTATAGTTCAAAAGATCTTCCAGGAATCATCGTCTGAAACCCTTCAATTGAAACTCCAAATACAGTTATTAATAATAGAATTGTAATGAATTTACCTACACTTCTATTTTTATATAAAAGGCTGCCACCTACCAAAAAACCATATATTCCGAATAAAATAAAATGAACATATTTATCGATGTGTCTAACACTAATTTTTGGAAAATATTCTCCGGGTAAAAAAGTCAACCCCAACACAACAAAAGTCCAAATTACCGTACCCAAAATAAACAAATGCTTACCTGGTAATTTAGGCACCGATACTATCTTTGTATTGAGCTGCAGAAAGCAGGGTGTCTAACTCACTAGTATCAGAAATTTTCATTTTAACGATCCAACCTTCTTCGTAAGGAGATTCGTTTACCTTTTCTGGCTCATTTTCTAAATTCTCGTTGAATTCCAAAACCTCACCAGAAAGAGGCATAAATAAATCAGATACTGTTTTTACGGCTTCGATAGTTCCGAAAACATCGCCCATGGCTACGTCATCACCAACAGTATCAATGTCAATATATACAATATCGCCTAGCTCTCCTTGAGCAAAAGCAGTAATTCCGACAGTAGCTGTATCGCCTTCAATACGAACCCATTCGTGATCTTTTGTGTATTTTAGTTCTTCAGGATAATTCATTGGATTAAAATTTTATGCTCCAAAAATAAGTTTTTTAACCGAATGGAAAAATTTTATTGAGCTAAATTGAAGCGAACTTGTATACCAAATCTTGTAGTAGCCCTACGGAAGGTATTAGATACTTTTGGCTCGTTGATAGATCGATCAAAATAGAACTGTAAATTGAGTTTATCATTTACGACATAACTAATGGTTGGACGCAACTGAAAGTTTAAATTACCGTTTGTTATTGTACTTCCTTCTGTTATTTTCCGTTGAATGGTTTCATTATCTCTAATGGTCAAATTCATTCTGAATGTTAAATCATTATCTAGGATAATAGTTCTTCCAGATGCTTTCCAAGGCATTTTCATTTTGTCTTTAGTGAAACCGACTTCAAATGAAATATCCTCGGAGTTCATTTCTGTAATTTGAGTGTTACTTAAGTTCAAGGAAAGGTCTCTTTTCCGTTTGTAATCGAAGTTGATGGTCAATCGTTTGTTCGTGCGTATACTTATACCAAATAAGGGAGCAAATTGCTCTGAAATCATGACCTGATTGATAATGTAGATTGGAATAATATCACCAGATTCATTGAATTTGGAAGCGAAATAGGATTGGTTATAATCCTCAATACTAGTATCAAATTGAATACCATCTTCTATGCCGTATTCCAATGAATTGGTATAATTCGTAATGCTATAGGTGGAACGATATGAATGTTTTATGCTAATACTTTGGAACACTTCTTTCAATTGAGGGATTTTGGTAAGCCCGTTATAATCTATTCTCCAGTTTGGAAGTGGGAGTGAGGCGAATGGACTTAATCCTTGTGCATTTGCCGATGTACCACCGTAAGCTGATAAGAATGCCGGAATAAGCACATCTTGCGTATTTCCCTCGAAACTGTACCCTGTTAAGGCGCCCATTCTACTTTTTATAATCTCAATATTGGAAACAAATTGATCGAATACAGGTGAGCTATTGTCTGTTCCTGCCTTTTCAAAAGCTGTTTTTATAGAAATAAAACTGATATTATAAGCTCCACTTCTGCTGGGGTTAAGGGAAGCAAAACCTACATCATCACCTGGAATGGTGTCTCTAAATATCTCCCTAAAACTAGCATTGTTTGTTTTTTTAACATCTAATTGAATTTTGAAATCTAAAAACGGCTCAACACTTGCCTTTAATGTTAAATCTTCATTTCGAATTTGGGTATACGAGGCAGTTAATACATTTGAAGTTACCAACCAGTTATTTTTCTGAGCATTAAATCGGAAATCTGGATTTTGCTGTCCCATAATAAATGGAATTCCTGGTGAAACAAATCCACTATCTAGCCCAAAGAATGCAGGAGTTTGATTAAATCCAGGCAGCATAGTTCCTTCATTCAAGGTGTAAGTTCCTGAAATATTTCGAACAGACATTATTAACCTTAAAAGGCCTTTTAGTCCTGCTAATTCAGGCCCGCTTTTCGTAGAATCTGCTACGGTGGCTTGAGGTGATGGCCGGCCGGTACTAGTCGGACGCGGCGGTGTATTGATGTCCTTTAAAAAAGCCGCTTTGTTGTAAAATTTGACTAAATCTAATTTTCCATTAACGCTATTTTGCCTGCTATTTTGAATTAAATTCCCAAAATTCAATGAATCTGGTTGATTTACTGGTCCTGCTTTCCAATTATAGCCGGCTTCCCAAATATAGTCGACGCCAATCCAATTGGTTAGTGGAAATTTATCTAGAGGTAGTTTATATCCCAATCGAGCGGTTTGATCAAAATTTTTCATTCTACCCATATTGCGAATATTGAACATCACACTGTCTCTTTTTTCCTGGGTATCGATGTCTCCTTCGGGCTCATCAATAATGGAGCTCGCTCGCGCCCTATAACTGATGTTGAGATTTTTGGTTATATCCCAATTCAAATCATAGGTTCTGTTAAAGGTAAAGTACTTTTCATAATTTGCTTGAAGCCCTTGATTAAGTATTTCATCGCGATAATAAATTCGGCTAAATTTACGGTCTACGTCACCTCTGATGTTGATTGAAGTAGGTGTAAACTGTAAATTAAAGTCCTTTAGCCACTTCATATACGGAGATTTTAGACCAGACGACTCCAAAAACGGTTCCCAAGGTTTGCGATTCGGTTTGAAAGAATAATTAACAGATCCCTTATAGTTCTTTCTAAAGTAACTTGAGGTTTTATAATCGTGCTGATTAAATTCGCTATATGCGTAGGTAAGTGAGAAATTCGATATGTCAAAAAAATGTGGCTGCCGTTCGAGGTTGGTCCGCATTTTCCTCACATTACTAAAATTGATACTTTTCCGCTCTGAAATATCCTCTACCATGTTTTGATAATCGTTGCGTTCCTGAATATTAGTAAAACTTCTCAACGAAGCAGAAAGGGGTACGTCAGGATCTAATGGATCATATCTTGGTTGTACTCTTGTTTTTTCATAACTCACGAACATAGGGAATTGAATTCCAGATTTTTCAGGTAAAAATTTATGAAGGGAAACATTGGCTGATACGTCGTAACTACTCGTTTCCTCCCGAGTTCTTTCTGCTATACGTGATTGAATACCTCCAAAGCCAAAAGTGTAT